>CAZHEA010000039.1:12316-28280 GCA_964531165.1 uncultured Thiotrichaceae bacterium | reverse complement strand
AGTTATTATAAAGGGGGGGCTACTGCCTTACCCTTAGCTTAAGTTTAAATATATGAGCAGAGCACAATGTTAAACACCTGCACTGTCATACGATTAAAAATTCTTTTTGTTTTGTTATAGCTATAAACGTAAAACGCCCATACCCAAAACAAGCCAAAATTTTAGTGGGTGTAGTGTAGGGGCTGTTGAGCCTTCAGAACATCTATCCCTTGGGAGGGTGTAAGACTTTCTGTCTATCCCTAATGGGATAGAGCTTTTTCTGGCGCGCATTCACACCGTGCCGCTACTAACACATAAAAAATCGGTGTCATAATATAGCACAATATTCATTGGTTAGTTAATCCCTGTATAAATTTTTTTTCTGGTGATTAGTCGATTGATTGATCTTGCATATATTCATCATGGGGCTATAAACAGGGTATTAACCTCGAATATGCCTGAACGGGGTATTGCAGTCTGCCGGCTATATTCGGATACTAGCGCTATATTTTAAACAGGTATTAAATAACAGTGAAATTTAACCCGCTTAATCTCGCCGACGAATCTGGTTATCAATTATGGCGTGAGCAGAAGATACGGGCTTATGAAAACGCTACACATCTGAATCGAGTGGATATAGAGGGTGGCAGCGTATCGTTACCCGAGCTGGAAAAACTGCGCTCTGCATTGGGTGTATTTAATTACTCTATATATAGGGTGAAGAATCCGCATCTGGCAACCAAGCAGTTTGTTCGTGACACCGGTTTACTGCTTGGGCTCGATCGTCTGGATGGCAACCTGTGTTCAGATGAAGATAATATTACCTCAATACAGGTTAAAACCAGTGGTCGCCATGCGGGGTATATTCCCTATACCAGCAGGCAGCTAACCTGGCATACCGATGGTTACTATAATAAACCGTCACAAACCATTCGCGCCATGGTATTGCATTGTGTAAGGCCTGCAATTCGTGGTGGCGAGAACTTAATGCTTGATCATGAAATGGCCTATATTCAACTGCGAGATGAAAATGTGCAGTATATACGGGCATTTATGCAGGATGATGCGCTTGTTATTCCGCCGAATATAGAAAACGGACGAGAAATTCGAGGCGCACAAAGTGGTCCGGTATTTTCAATGGATGTGTTGAGCGAAACCTTGCATATGCGTTATTCAGCGCGCACCCGCAATATAGAATGGAAAACGGATGCATTGACTCAGGAGGCGTTGAGTTGCATGAAAGCTTTATTAAATAATAATAACCCTTATGTTATTAATTATAGAATGCAGGCGGGTGAAGGTATAATTGCTAATAATGTTTTGCATAATCGCACGGCATTTGAAGATGCTGAGGCGGCTGAGCAAAAACGGCTTTTATACAGAGCCAGATATTATGATCGGGTTGCAGATGCGCCATGGGTCACTGGTCGTTAGTCAAAAAGCATATTTTCGTTATCCCCGAATGCCTGTCGGGAATATAGTGGCCGTGAGGTCTGTGGGAATGATTAAGAGAACAGAATGATATATTTAAGTGACATATTAACTCAGGAGCACGAGTTAGAAAATTTTGAAGATCTACTTGAAGTGGTCAGACAAAAAGCCCGTGATGGTGAGATCCATCTGGATGTAGATATAAAACCGCCTTATGCGGATGCCCCCAAAGACTGGCAAAACCGGGTGGAAATGGCTTTTACTTTCCCCAATCGATAATTCAGCGAGAACTTAATAGTATGTTATGGCAAGAAGATAAGAAAGCCACACCTTTTTCAGTACCGGATACGGTGGCAGACCTGTCGTTTAAATTAATTAGCAAACAGGTGCCGCTTGATCATGCACAGGTGCTATCCGACGAATTACTAAAGATTTTGCCGTGGATAAAAGACGAGCCGCTAGCCGGCATTCACATGATTCACGGCGCATCTACGGGTAATGGTTGGAATCGTCCTGAAGATGATTGCGAAGATGCCTGCATTTACCTGTCAAAACGCACAAAAATGCAGATACGCATGCCTAAAACTCGTTATTCGGATATGGATGTGCTAATTGGTAAAACCATTAATCTGTGCGGATATGAGGTGACGTTTGGTGAATATCAGGTAAAATCGCTTACACCATTGGGTACATTATTCTGTCGCTATGCGATTGTTGGCGATAATGAAACCGAAGATGAGTTTGTGGCACGGGTTGCCAGTGGTCTGAAAGGCATGGGTATTAATCTGACTAAGGCGCTTTGTGGCATGGGGCATACCTTTAAATTAGCTAATGGCCCAACTAAAACCATGAGCATAATGGTGGCGGACCTGGACCCGGAAGATGCGGTGACCCTGCAACAGAAAGGCATTGGTGAAGGGCGTAAGGCCGGTTTTGGCATATTTGTCGCTCACAAGGGAATTAAGGCGGTAGGTGATATGTCTGAAATGCAGCATTTTGATGGGACGTGATCAGGTTATTGCACTGCCGTCTTTGAATGGTATGGGTTGAGGGGACAGAGCGCATAAAGCGCGGTCTGTCCCCGATGGGTATGTGCTGAGGCAGTGATAAAACAGGGGTCAGAGCCGGAAAAGCACCGGGTCCGACCCCGATGGAGATGTGTCTTAGCCGTTAATTACTCTGCCACGGCACATCTCCTTCGGGGTCAGATTCGGCTTTTTTCGAGTCTGACCCCTGACTAATGCCATCAACAGCACTACGGAGTCATAAATAGTCTCTATATATATCTAAAGGGATAATCGACTTTTCCGTTATTTTGTCTTAAAGTACGACCCCATAATTTTACACATTAAACGAATTTATTAAAATTGAGGCAATATCATGGCAGCACTTGATTCTGTTGAAAGAACTGACAAAGGTTATCTGGTTGACATTAACGACTGGAATGAAGAAATCGCAGCTGAGCTTTTCGCTGAAGAAGAGATCGAGCCAACACAAGAGCATTGGGACGTAATTAAATACGTTCGTGATCAAGTGGTTGGCGGCGATGAGCCTAATGAGCGTGGCATCATGAAAGAAATGGGCAAGCTTTGGGGCCGTAAGGTTAAGTCTAAGGAAATGTATGAAATGTTTCCTGGTATGCCTTCAAAGCAGGGCTTAAAAATTGGTGGTTGCCCAGCATCCACGCGCAAAGGCGGCTATTAATCGATCAGCTCACGCTTGTGCGGCTCCATGCCGTTGCTGAAAAATATGCACTTACTTGCGTAAGCTTATATTTTTCGCCTAGGCATGAAGCCGCACAAGCGTAACCTGAACGATAAATACTGTTAAGAAAAAAGAATATTCGTTTCTATTCCTAATGGGGTAGGGGCTTTTTACTAAAAATGCGTCTATACTACGTCCATCATTTTGGGCACACGAAGTGGCTAAGACGCAAACCAAAGAATTCATGAGGGTAATACCATGGCTGATAGAAATGCACTGATCAAAGAATTGATCGCTATGCAGAAGAAATTCATTGAAGACGAGCATAAAAACGGTTTTAACGCTAAGAACTACTTCACTCCAGAAGCAGGTTCAGTACTTGATGGTTACCGTGATGCGTTTAATGATAAGTCACAGGAACTAGTAGATGCAGCTCACGCTGATAAAGGTTCCCATCGTTAAGATCTGATTCTTAATGTTGTAAAAAAGGCCGGACATGTTCCGGCTTTTTTGTGGGTGCTTGAAAAGCATGTTATTCGCAGATAACCATTGGGGTCAGACCCGGTTTTTTTGGCTGTGCTGTTTTGGCTCATAGCAGTCGGGGATGGATCGCGTTTTTTGCGCTCCATCCCCTTAACCCATACCATCAAGAGTTGAGAGTGTAGCTCTTCGACTTCGCCAAACTCTTGATGACATCACAACAGGGGACGGAGCGCAAAAAAACGCGGTCCATCCCCAAGTATGTCAATCATACGCGCTTTAAATCTCAGTCCACATGCGCATTAAATTAATATACGTATGATCAATCTTCACCACTTCATTATCATCCGGGTATTTTTTCTGTAAAGCCTCCCGTGTTTTATGTAAATTAAATAACAGCTCGCGCTTTTCAGCATCACGCACTAAGCTCTGCGCCCAGGTGACGGCAACTAAACGTGTGCCTTTGGTGACTTCAGCAACATGGTGCAAAGAACCCGAAGGGTAGGTAATAGCTGAGCCCGCCGCTAATTTAATTTTTTGTTCGCCTAACTGTGACTGAATAACAATTTCACCGCCATCGTAATCTGCCGGTTCGTTTATAAAAATGGTAGTGGATACATCGGTGCGATAACGTCCCTGCATGGGCCCCATAACCGGATCATCCACATGCTGCCCATAGGTTTCACCCGGCTCGTAACGTGCGTAAAAAGGCGTTGCCAGTCGGTGGGGTAAAACCGCAGCCTGATATAACGGGTGATTAAACAGCGCATTCATCACAATGTTATTTAACTGGCCGTGTAATTTCGAATCTGCTGCCAGCTCATGGTTTTTTTTAACTTTACGCGCAGTTTTCCCTGCGCTTAAACGCCCGTCAACATAATCGGCATTGCTTAACAGCGAGCGCAGCGTTTTAAGTTGTTCAGAATTAAGGACATCCGGGATAGCTAGCAGCATAATAACTCACAGTGTGTGCGGTAAAAAATGGGCTCAATCTGTTATAATAGCGTTCAAATAAAAGATCAGAGTTAAACCATGAATTTTAATATTACCATCGATGAAGAATCTTATACACTGGAAGTGAAGGATGAGTTAATGCAGGAGCTGCAGGATGCGCATAAGGATATGGATGTTGAATATGACAGAGGGTTTCAACTGGGGCGTTTCTGGATTGAAAGTCCAACGTTAGAGCAGCGGTGTCAGTTTACAGCCGATAAAGTTGTGAGTGCAATACATCAGGAAAATATTCGTTTATTTTATGTTATGGCTGCATATATATTAAGACAGTTTCCAGAGTTAAAACGGGTTACAGTCAGTTCTGATTTTGAAATCAGCGATATAGATATAGAGTTGTAATAGTGATCTGCAGATTGCAGTTGAGTTACGCACTTTTTTAATTATACCTGAAACCTATAAGCGCTTAATCATTTTAAAATGCTGAATAGAATCAAATAAAATATAGCTTTTTTCAGTAATCCGATATCCCTGACTCTGATAAAAACCGACAGCATTCTCCCGAGCATTTAGAAATAACTCTATACTATTTTTGTTGCGGGCGTAGTCTTCAAGATGTTTAATGATTTTACCGCCAATGCCCCTGTTCTGATAAGCATCATCAACCGCCATATAACGGAGTTGAGACAGATTTTTAGTCGCGAGTTCTAAGCGCGCAACAGCGCACACTATTGAATTTTCAGTTGCCATTAGATGGTAGCAGCAGTCAGTGCTTCTTTTGTCCGTTTCGTCCCGTTCACTGCCTTGTGGCTGGTTCCACGGTTTTCTTAAAATACGCCAACGTAGATTGAAGTATTGTTGAAACTCTGAGTGCGACTCGGGTGAAAATATTTCCATAAAAATTACAGGTTGATTCTATGTCTGCTTGAATTTACTAAATCCAAATAATGAGATGCAGCCACTAATGAATAGCCAGACAGATGCAGGTAAGGGGACAGGACTGGTATCAAAAACATACGAAGTTGAATTACCATAAGAATCACCAGCAGATATGTTCAGAGATAAATATTGAAAATTATCATTACTTAAGTCTAGAAGTGCAGCTGTGCTGCCATCGTTTCTGTTTAACAGAGAAATAAAACCAAGATCTAATGTTATGTCATATCCTGCTTCAACTGTACCAATCGCAGGAAATGGATTAATACTTGAGTTTCCGGCATTGAAATTAGAGCAAAATAACTGCTCAGGATTGATGCTGCAATCGTTAGCTGACTCAAAATCCATAGTATGAAAATCCAGAGTACTTGTAGATGCCGGGTTGTTGTTTAATGTAAATGAAATGGTATTCTCAGGCGAGAATGAAATACTATTGGTTGAGCCATCAAGAAAAGTATTGTCAAAATTTACACCAACAGTGGGTTGCCCAGTTGGGTAAAACATATTCAGGTAAATACTAAGGCTGCCGTTAATCGTTGTTTGGGTCTCGTATACCTGAAGACCAGACTCGATAGTTGTTAAATTGGAGTTTGGGCCTAAGTTCAGAATTATCTCAGTGTCCCAGTTACCGTATACACCGTTGTTGATGGTGATGGCTGAAGCGGTATTGATAGATAAGAATGTCATGCCAATTGTGAGAATGGTTAGTCTGGTATTAATCATTTTTTATATCCCTGTTTAATAATTATTATATTTTTCACTTGTGGCTAAAGCAATAAATATGCCGATCCCCATTAAGTTGTTGAATTTAATGGGAAATTTAAAGTTATGCCAATAGTGAATATATGTAATTATTTGCATATGTAATAAATACCGACGGGACGTTTAAGTAATAGCTTAAGTTAACAGTGAATTTTTCTATTTTAAGTAAACGAAAGCCACGTAGTTGCCACATACTTAACGCCGTTTTGTAGCTGTGAGTTACGATGTTCATGGGTCCAGAATGGCGGAAATAAAACCAGCGCACCTTCTTTGGGCTGTACTGAAATATTCTGATACATAAATTCCGTTTCACCGCCTGGGCCTTCTACATCATTTAAATACCACAGTGCAACTAACTGCCGGTCAGCAAAATCGTGGCTACCACCATCAATATGCCAGTTATAATATTCGCCTTCGCTGGTACGTTGCATGTTGTAACCGACGTCTTTGAAAGGGCCTTTAAAAAATGGAAAGGCATCGGAAAATTCGCGCAATGAATTACCCAGTGAACGCATCAGCTCCTGTGAAATATCACGCCAGTTTTCATGTGCGCTAATCGTTAAATCGGTAGATTTTTTTATATTGTGATCTTCTTTAAAGTCCTGGCCGATACGGCCTTTATATTGAGCTTCTTTATCGTTTTCAAAGCGACGAACCATTTCCCGGCATATGTCTTTTGGCAGAGCATTTTCATTAATATAAATAAAACTGTTTTCTTTTACTTCTTTGAAATTAATGAGGGGTTTTCTTTTTGTTGAGTCGTGGTACATGTTTAAATTTCTTTTAGTGTTTAGTCATACCTTAATTTGCAGGTATGGCGGAGTTGAGTTTAGCTAAATTTACTTCATGGAGCTATTTTTATAAACTATTTTATAGATAATTATTGTTAACTAACGTTTCTATTTTAGTCTGTGATTGTTCGCCATGTTGCTGATAAATTTCAAGCATCTGTTCAGCTATTCTTATCCAGTGGGACGATGCTACTGAAATTAGCTTTTTAAATTCGTTCGTATTGTTCTTATTCAGCCAGTTTTTATATGCTGCAGGTAAAGCCGGGAAAATTATTTTACGCATAGCGCTTAAATTAGCAAAATAAAAATGTATTTGTGCGGCTTCATTATTATCCAGTAATTTAGGTAAGGTCGATAACATATCTGCAATATTATCGCGTACCGAGCGTGCCATAATTTCAGCCTGTGAATGGGGCAGGTGACAAAGCATGTCATCCCAGCTGTCACCTAGAATTTTGCCTGCCTGAATTTCACCGATCTCGTGGTGTAAAACGGTATAGACTTCATTGTCTGTCATCTTTTCCAGCGCCTGCTCCGGCTGGTTTCTAAAGTCATAGCTATCGAG
The DNA here is from genome assembly GCA_964531165.1 of uncultured Thiotrichaceae bacterium. GTDB lineage: Bacteria > Pseudomonadota > Gammaproteobacteria > SZUA-229 > SZUA-229 > SZUA-229. The sequence continues at coordinate 20,681 of CAZHEA010000039.1, read as the reverse complement.
TGCGCGAGACAATGGGTTTTCCTGCTTGTGCCAAAGGGACTCTTCGAATTTCTCCCAGATAAACCGACGTAAGGATTCGCGTCGAATATACACGGTTTTTTGCTGTAGCATGCCCGGTGGTGCGGCTAAATCCCGAGCCAGTTCTCTGCCTGAAATATATAAAGTGTAATCTTCCAGCGTTTCTTTATGCAGTAGCTCGCCGAGAAAGAAGACCGGCTTTCCATATAAGCCATAACCGCCACTGTAAACCAGTTTTTCATTTTCTAGTTGCTTATTGATCTCATCGCTTTCAAAGCAGTCGAAGGAGAGGTTATTAATTTGCAGTTCATTAAGTGGTTGCTCATCAATCTCATCCCACAAACCTTCGCGTTCAGTAAGCCAGCCGCCGATATCGTTACTGTCGAGTTTTTTGTCGAATGGTAGCTGAGTTTCCCAGCGATAAAATTCCCGCATTTTTAGCAGGTAAATACACAGGGTGTAATTACCCGCATACTGAGCATCAGAGATATGACAATTGTGCTGTATTTGCTGGGCTAAAGTCATGTATATCACTTATGGGTGAAGATAATTCCTTAGCTAAATAGTATACTATTTAGTTACTAATTTCTTTAAGAGACAGCACCATGAGAATGAGAACCAAATGGCACGATAAAGAGCGTACCGTGTCGATCGACGAAAAAGCCAATACCATGGCGTTTATTTCGTGGCGTATTGCGGCGGCACTGGTGTTGAACTTAGAGAACGAAAATTTTCAGACCGATACACATAAGCAGCGCCTGGACGTTATACGTGAAGCTTTGGCTTTCCTGGTTTCGGTGACAGATCGACTGGTTGCTCCACAGATGAGTGCAGAAGAGCGACAGGAATTTGTCGCTAAGTATGCGGTTAAGTTGTCCAAGACCTTTCAGGAAAATTGTGAAGATTTACTGGGTAGAAATACAGACTATAAAACTGATTTTATTAATACATTAAATCAGCGCTTAAATGCTTATGCGGATTGTTCATGGGATGAGGAAAAAGAAATGCCCGGGTTTCAGTATAAGCGGGATTTTGGTGACTATATTAGTGCCGAAATGGGAAAAAGAGATAATAAATGGATTACTGATCAGATTATCGAAATAGAAGTGCCGGAGATGATGGAAAACCTGAAGAAATCTAAATACGAAATGGTGGACGGACGTAGTATGGCTAAGCTGGGGTAGGTGAGTTAACTAACTATACACTGTTATGGTGCATATCCCTCGGGGATGGACCGCGCTTTGTGCGCTCCGTCCCCTTAATCCATACCATCAGGAGCTGGTGGTGGAATTAACCTGCTCCGTAAAACGCTTGATGGCATTACAACTGGGGTCAGAGCCGTTAAAAGCCGGGTCTGACCCCGAGCAAATCAATGTTAGGTTTGTGTACCGTCGGTACTCTACACATACCCATGCTTTTATTTGCGTTTATTCCCGTTCATTTGCGGACAAAACTGCTTTTATCCCAACCAAAAAAAGGCCCGAAATAATCGGGCCTTTTTAACATCGATAAAAACTTAAAAATTAAGCTTTAAACTTAGATGCGCTATCTGTGTTGTGATCGCTGCCATCAGCGAAGCCAGCATCATAAGCATCGTTAGTACGTTGCTCTTCACGCTCTGGGTTACATACATAACCACCCTGCCAGCCCTGGATGTACTCTGGATCAATACCATCTTTTTCCAGTTTAACAACTGTATCGTAATATTCTTGGTTCATAGCTTACTCCTGGTAGAGACCATGTTTGGTCACGTCGTTGGCATCAACGCCAGCGACATTAAAATTGGTAAAACATGAAATGACTAAATTAGTCAATTTCGTAATGCGCGATATTATAGCAGACATATAAGCCGGCTATATATCCCTATAGGGAGGGTCGAGCCCTTTTTTCTGCAGGAATATTTATCGGGAAAGGGATTTTAAGGCTAAAACCGTAAAAATCAAGGTGAAATGCTGAAATAACATCTATTATTCAGTCGCAGACGGCGCATCAACAGAAAATTTTCTGCACAACAGGGCATATTCCACATTAGCAGTCCGTTTATGTGCGGGTAAAAAATCTGTTAAAATAGTCGGCTAAATTACATAACTCCCCCATATTTACTGTTTTTAAAGAGGTTTAACCATGTCTGACACACCTAATACTGACTCCACTATCATTGATCCGGGCCTCGCAAGTGGTTATGCCGCATTTGAATCCAGAGATTTTACTCAGGCAATGCGCCTGCTGCTGCAATATGCGGAATCAGGGGATGCCAATGCTCAGCATAAAGTCGCTATCATGTATCAAAATGGTCTGGGTGTGGTCGCTAATGATGAAAATGCATTTAAATACATGAAATTAGCGGCTGAGCAGGGTGATGCCATTGCACAACACGGGCTCGGCTTTATGTATATGGAAGGTGAGTGCGTAACCCAGGACTTTGCAGAAGCGCTAGTCTGGTTCAAAAAAGCCGCTGAGCAGGAGATGATTGGCTCGATGACAACTATTGCAATGATGTATGAAGAAGGCAAGGGCGTGGAAAAAGATCAGGCGATTGCGCAGGAGTGGTATAAAAAGGCCGGGTTTTAAAAATATAATTCATCATCAATGTTTAAACGGATGAGTTAAATGAAATCATCCGTTTAAATGACCTCTCTTAATACTCTCTTTTATTTCTAAATCTTTAAAAGCCGCGCATTTCCAAAGGTATTGTCTATACTTTAAATGGCGTTGCCATTCCATTGTTTGGCGGTGTGAAAAACCAATTACTAAATTATTTCATCGTCAATTTTTAAGAAATATAATATTTCTTAAATTCTTTTAATGGGATTATTAATGAATATTTTAAAAAAACTCTCTCTCAAACACCGTTTGTGGGGTGGTTTAGTGGCTACTTTAAGCTTAATGGCGATGGTAGCATTCTCGGCTATTTTTAGATTCAGTGCGGTTGAGTATCAGGCGAATACGATTACTCGGCAGTCGCAGCCCGCTATGATTGCCGCGCTTGAGCTGAAAAGCAGCATTAATGCCACCAGTAAATTACTCGGTTATTACATGGCGAATAAGTCTGCTGATGACCAGAAAAAATTCAAGCAAAGCATCTCAACAGTTAATCAGCAGCTCAATGATTTTAAATTGATTAGTGACGATATTAATAATGAGCAGTTAAGTTTAAAAACAATTGAGCTGCAGGGGTTATTTGAAAAATATGCTAAATTTTTAAATCGGCTGGACTATTTAATACAAAACCCGGTAGAAAATATGCCCGGTGTTAAGGTGGCTAATCAAAGTCTGTTTCCGGTATTTAAAGAGGTTCAGCAGACGTTTAATGAAACTGTAAAAACAGAGAAAGCTAAGTTACAACCGAATATGCAATTGATTGGTGATCTGGTTGAGGCGCGGCAAAACTGGATAATGATTTCTTCATCGCTTAGCTCATTTTTCTCAACCCAAAATCCAGTTTATAAAAAAGAGCTTAAGCAGAACATTAAACAATATAAACGTGCAATGAAAAAATTGCAGTCTTATAGTGCTGATCTTAATGTCCAGCAGAAAAAAGATTTAAGCGGTATCAATAACCGTTGGGGGCCTTATTTCGGCGCTTTAAAAATGGTTTTTGGGTTTCAGAAAACCGGTAAGTGGCGGCTTGATTCTGTTTTAATTAAAACAGATTTATCTCCTCTGGCAGACAAAATAGATCAGTCTATACATGAAATAGTTACGTTATTAGAAAGTACCGTAAATAGTGGAAATAAAAAATTAATAGAGTCTATCAGTCAAACGCAGGTTTTTTTAATCGGCTTACTTATCGTTGCTTTACTGATTGGTTTACTGGTTGGTGTTAGTAGTTCAAAACAGGTAACTATCTTAGTAGATGATATACAGAATAATTTACAATCTATATCGGATGGAAATTTAAGTGTTCATCTAAATGAAGAACGTTCGGGTGAAGTGGGTATTGTTTCCAGAATAATAAATGCATTAGCAACCCAGTTAGGGCTTATGGTTAAAGAAATGAAGTTTGCATCTGATGAACTCGGTAATGCATCGGTACAGCTTAAAACTTTAACCAATGAAACTGCTGCTAATGCGTTGCAGCAAAGAAGTGAAACTGAAAATATTGCTTCGGCTGCGAATGATATGACCAGCACAGCGAATAATATTGCACAAAGTGCACATACTGCTGCTGAAGCTGTAGAGCGTGCTAATGAACAGGCGCAGTCGGGGGCTAACAAATCAAGTCAGGCTTTAAAAAGTATTTCGGAATTAGTTAATAACTTAGATCATGCATCCAGCGTGATTCAAAATCTTGAAAATGAATCGAGTAATATTGGTGGTGTGCTGGATGTGATTAGAGGTATCTCCGAGCAAACGAACTTACTGGCTTTAAATGCTGCGATTGAAGCGGCGAGAGCCGGAGAACAGGGTAGAGGGTTTGCAGTGGTGGCTGATGAGGTGCGCACATTGGCAAGTCGTACACAGGAGTCTACTGATCAGATTAAAGATTTAATTGAAAAGTTACAGTCGGGGTCGAGTGATGCGGTAAATGTAATGAGTGATGCACTGAGCCAGGTCAATGAAAATAGTGAGCATGTAAAACAGGTGTCGATTTCGTTAAGTGATATTGCCAGTGAGATAGCCAGTATTAATCAGATTTTACTGGAAATGTCATCTGCGAGTGAAGAGCAAAATGGTGCAGCACAACGAATTAATCAAAATATTTTATCTATTCAAACATTGGCAGAAAAAACCACACAGGGTACTGAAAGTATCCGGGTGGCGGAGACGAATCTGGAAAATGTGGCGGGTAACTTACAACAGATTATTGCCCGGTTTAAAACTTGATAGTCGAAATTATTCCCACTGTTCAATAGCGGAGCCCCCGGGAAAGCGTAAGAGCTGAGATAAATCTCGCTTTTTAATAGGGAGATATTAACCCGCTATACCATGAAATCTTAATAAGCCCACTGTTCCAGTGGGTTAAAATCACCTCAAAACCTGCTAAAATCCCGCCACTATTTAATTGTTACGAGTTATCCGGCCATGCGCCCAGCAAAATTATTAAAGGTTTTAAACCGAGAATTTACCAGTACCGCAACAGGCCATCATACGCCCGTGATGCTGTGGGGCCCGCCAGGTGTGGGTAAGTCACAGATGGTGATTCAGGTTGCTGAGAAGAATGATATTCCTGTTATCGATATTCGTCTGTCACAGATGGAGCCCAGCGATTTACGCGGCATACCGTTTAAAAATGGTGAGTCGGTGGAGTGGGCGGTGCCTTCGATGCTTCCTAATGCAGAGCGACACGGTGAGCAGGGTATTCTGTTTTTAGATGAAATCACCTCTGCGCCTCCAAGTGTATCTGCGGCAGCTTATCAGCTGATTCTCGATCGTAAGCTTGGTAATTATGAAGTGCCCAAAGGCTGGGCTATATTCGCTGCGGGTAACCGACAGGGTGACCGGGGTGTGACTTATACCATGCCAGCTCCTTTGGCTAATCGATTTTCTCATTATGAAGTGGATGTGAATTTAGATGACTGGGTAGCCTGGGCCTGGGAACACAACATTAATGAGCGGGTGATTGGCTTTCTGCGGTTTCGCCCGGATTTATTATTTGATTTTGACCCGTCGCATAACCCCGTTGCATTCCCATCTCCACGCTCGTGGGAATTTACCCATAATGCATTGCATAAGTTTGAAGATCATCCGGATTTATTACTGGGCACATTGCAGGCCTGTGTTGGACCGGCTGCGGGTGTTGAGTTAAATGCATTTATCGATAGTCTTGATCAGATGCCAGATTTAGATGCGATTTGTGCAGGGGAAAAAGTTTCCTCTCCTAAAGAAATTGATTTGCAATATGCGGTTGCAGCAGCGCTGGTTGGTCGTGCCATTCGGGTTAAAGGTGAAAGTGATTCGCAACAGGTACTGGGTAATATTCTGAAATATGCTAAAAACTTCCGCCAGAAAGAAATGGGGGTGATGATGGTGTCTGATTTGCACCGTGCGGTGGGTGAAGATATTTTTGCTGTACCGGAATTTGCTGATTGGGCGAATGATATTGCCGAGCTTATGATTTATTAAAAAAATTAACCACAGAGGACACGGAGGACACAGAGGACACAGAGGTTTTTAGAATTGCGTTGCCTGCGGCGCGAAAACTATAAATGCCTTCTCTGTGTCCTCCGTGACCTCTGTGGTGAAAAATTAAAATACCATTAGAGCCATGAACTTAGATCTAGACAAAAAACTCGCTACCGCGCGCACCAAACTCATTCTGGAAAAACCTTTCCTCGGAGCATTGGTGCTACGCCTGCCCATGGTATGCGCCAAAGACGACTGGTGCGATGCTACGTTTAGTAATGGCAAAAAACTCTATTACAACGAACATTACATCGATGCACTCAGCCCCGATCAAACCCAATTTGTGTTAGCCCACGAAGCTTTGCATTGTGCACTGTCACATTTTGCACGTCGGCAAAATCGTGTGCAGCATCGCTGGGATATGGCATGTGACTTTGCGATTAATCCGATGCTTATTAATGACGGCATGAAGCCACCAGTGGATGCAAATTATCTGCGTGAATATGACGGCATGACAGCCGAAGAGATTTATCCGTTACTGCAAGATAACGATAATGATCAGGAACGAGAATTAGAGCAGGAATTAAATCCGGACTCTGATAACGAAAAAGACGATAACTCCGGTGGTAGCCCGGATCAACACGATCAAAAAGAAGGTCGTGATCAGAAACAAAAAAGTGATTCAAAAGGTCAGGGCGAAGAAGACGGCGGTGTGCGTGAAGAAAATTCTGAGCAGGGTGACGGACAGGGCAAAAAACAGCAAGGTCCGCCGGAAGAAGGTGAGGGTGAGCCTGACCCATTAACGCCGCAGGAAATTGAATCTCTCAGTTTACAATGGCAACAACGTATGGCCAGTGCCGCACAACAAGCCATTCAGGCTGGAAAAATGGGCGGTTCGATGGCTCGCATGGTTGATCATTTATTGCAGCCGCGTTTGCCCTGGCGCATGTTATTATCCCGTTACATGACGATGGTCGCTCGTGATGATTATACTTATATGCGACCCTCATCGCGGCGCGGTGATCCGGCGGTGTATCCGAGTTTACGCAGTGCCCAGTTAAATATTGTGGTGGCGCTGGATATCAGTGGCTCGATTTCCAATAATGAAATTAATGAATTCATGTCGGAAGTGGATTCGATAAAAGCCCAGATGCGTGCGCGTATCACCTTACTGGTTTGTGATTCTAAAATGGATGGTCCGTGGTTATTTGAACCCTGGGATGAGTTCACTATGCCGAAAAAATTTAAAGGTGGTGGTGGCACCAGTTTTAAGCCGGTAATTGAATGGGCGGAAGAACAGGATGAAGCGCCGAATTTGATTGTGTATTTTACTGATGCACAGGGTGAGTTTCCGGAGAAGGAGCCGACGTTTCCGGTGGTATGGTTAGTAAAAGGTAAAACGCCTGTGCCCTGGGGGCAGCGGGTGCAATTAAATTAATACTTTTGACGCAGAGTTATTGTATTGATAAAAGCGGTCATTCCCGAATGCTTGTGTCGGGAATCTAGTGTCTTTAAGTGCATAGAGTCAGTCGCTGGATCCCCGATATAAGCATTCGGGGATGACAGTTTAAATTAAAATTTATTTTTACATAATATCCGTATATTTTATTGTTTCATCGGGATATAAATTAATATATATCGCTTCGGCGCTTTCGCATAAAAAAATAGAAAAAACTATGGACCTATCACCAGAAGACAGTCTTCGCTTAAACGTATTACTCACCCAGGGTTTACAGGCCGTGCGTGTCGATGAATCGCGCATGATTGTATATGCCCTCACTGAACGCGGTGAAGCTAAAGTACCGCTGAATGCAAACTGCCGCGACGATCAATATATTCGCAATGTGAAATCACTTTTATCATCTCATTCTCTGGGTTCACCCGGAGGGTACCCGGTGTATTTAAAACGCTGGACTCGCATGGGACAGGCAAAAGATGACAGCCTGAATCAGTTGTTAGTGTTGGGAGAAGAAGAAGCGGTGGTTGCAGTAGTACACGCACCCGGGTTAACCAATGAGCTAGCCAGACGAGCCTGGTGGTGCAGCCCGACATCTGACAATGCACGCCGTATGTTAGAAAAACAAGCGGTGGTAAAAGGCGATATGGGGCCGGTGCTTTCTGAGTTTTTAATTGAGCATTTACCTTTTGAAGAAGATGCACTGGCGATGATAGACAGTGTAAAAGCTTCATTACAGTTTGGTTTGGTTAGCGAAGAACAAAAGCAAAGTTTATGGGCTAAAGCCAAAATGAAAGGCGCTTACTTTGTTGGTTTTTTACAGGC
>CAZHEA010000039.1:0-12216 GCA_964531165.1 uncultured Thiotrichaceae bacterium | reverse complement strand
GTTTATGGGCTAAAGCCAAAATGAAAGGCGCTTACTTTGTTGGTTTTTTACAGGCTATGCCGGATGATCTGCCCGGTGATGCAGCTGCTAATATTAATTATGAAAATTTTAAAGAAAAATTATTGCCATTAGTTGAGCAGGATAATCAACCTGCCGCATTGTTATTGCGGGTAATGTCAGCAGCAGGGCAAAACTATTTAAATGCAATTGATGCATCTTTAAAACGCCCCAGTGACCAGAATGTAGTTGTTGCTCTGTTTATGACTATTGAAAATTATTTTAAAGATATCTGCCCGGGGTTTGAAAATCATCGGGATATTGATTTAATAAAAGCTGAAGCACAAAATAAATGTACGCAATGCGATGAACAACTGGCGGGGGTTAAATCATGTGTGCCCGAAGCAGATCTCTATTTAAATGCCATGATGGTATTGTCAGGTTACTGTGAGGAATTAACATTTCCTGTGTTCGGACAAACCGATGCGGTGGGTTCGGTAATGCGCAAACGCATTAGGCATTTAACCGATCCGATTAAAGAGCAGATAAAAATATTACGGAATTAATCTCTGAAAATATAGTGCAGTTGTTCTGTTCATAGATAAACTGTCTGCTGTGGTGCATCTTCCTCGGGGATAGACCGCCGTTTTTTGGCGCTCTGTCTCCTTACTGATGCCATCAAGAGCTGGCAGTGTAGTGAACGACTCCGTAAAACTCTTGATGGCATCACAACAGGGGACAGAGCGGAAAAGCACCGGTCTATCCCCGAGGGATACGTGCCAGAACCAGGTAATTTATCTCTTGGGGTTATCTCCCGGGGTTATCTTTTGGGGTCAGATCCGGCTTTTTTCGGCTCTGACCCCTTGCTTGATAACCTGTCGTCCCCGAATGCTTGTGTCGGGGGCCCAGTGACTTTGGGTATTGTCAGTCGCTGGATTCCCGACACAAGCATTCGGGAATGACAAATATTTATTTAGCTTTAGTCCCGTAGGGGATATGTCATAGCTGGGTAATTAACCAACAGAAAAAATAGTTTACGTTTCCATGTAGCTTTTTATTTTTTTAACATGCCTTCACGTTTAAGAAACTCAACCACCACATCCAGTCCTTCACGACTTTTTAGTTGTGTAAACACATAGGGTTTGTCACCGCGCATACGTTTGGTATCTTTATCCATCACTTCCAGCGAAGCGCCGACCATCTCGGCTAAATCTATTTTATTAATCACCAGTAAATCTGATTTGGTAATACCCGGCCCGCCTTTGCGGGGTATTTTTTCGCCGGAAGCCACATCAATCACATATATTGTTAAGTCTGCAAGCTCCGGGCTAAAAGTCGCGCTTAAGTTATCGCCGCCACTCTCAATAAATATAATATCGAGATTTGTATATTTCAAAGATAAATCTTCAACCGCCGCCAGATTCATTGACGCATCTTCACGAATCGCAGTATGCGGGCAACCACCGGTTTCCACGCCGACGATTCTATCGGCTTCCAGTGCATTGGCTTCAGTTAAAATGCGCTGATCTTCTTTGGTATAAATATCATTGGTGACCACCGCAAGATTGTAATCATCGCGCATGGCTTTACATAGCTGTTCGAGTAATGCGGTTTTGCCGGAACCAACCGGGCCACCTACGCCAACTCTTAATGGGGCTTTATCGTTCATGTTTTTTCCTGCATGGTTTATATTCTGTGAGTTATGACCTAAATAATCGTGTGTACTGGGTTTCATGCAGGCTGCTGGCAATTGCCATAGCTGCGGTGCTGGCACCAATTTCATCGTCGGTAATGATTAAAGCCTGTTCAATCGCCGCATTGATATCCGTACTGAGTTTGTATAATAATTGTTGCCCCTGGCTTTGCCCTAAGGGGACTAATTTTATCGCGACGACGACCGCATTTTCTAACCAGCTCCAGGTATAACCCAGCAGTAAATCTTTTAACGGAATTTCCCAGTGGCTGGCAGCTAATGCATAACCGGCAATCTGGCTGGCGAGTAATGCCTGATGATGGCTTTCAAGTTCAGGCCAGTTGTTACTTTCAGGCAGTTTTTTTAATAAAGACAATAATGCCCGGGCGCGCTGGGTTTCTTCATTGCGTAATTCAAAGGTTTCGCGACTGGCAAATAGTCGCTGACTCCATTTCAGAAAAACATCAATATCTTTGTTTTCTGCTGCGTGATACAGGCGAATTAATAAGGCTAATTCCAGGTATTGAAAACTGTCATCAAGAACGGATTTAAACCAGTTTTCTGTATCATTTGCGTTTTTTAACCAGCCACACTCAACCGCCCATTCCAGTCCCTGCGAATAAGTGAAAGCACCGGTGGGCAGATTAGGGCTGACGAGTTGTAACAGCCTTAAGTGCGATAAGCCGGAAAGTGAATGGCCGGTTTCAGGCATGGCGATTGTTTAATTTTGAAATGATAAATTTATCCATTATAAATGCCAGTCCACAAATGCCTAATGATGACATCAGAAAGCCTGTTGCAAACTCACTGTTCATGGTTGTCATTTCTGTGCCATGTAACCAGACATAAGAAATCATTAACAATGACAAAGTGCCAGCAGCCGTTTTAATTTGTCCCGCAGCAAAGCGGGCAATTAATACGCCGGCTAACAGTAATGTGAGAATGTGATCAACACCACTGAAGGGGTGGGCGAGTCCAGCCATAAAGCTGGAAGTCACATGACTACTAATATGTTCAACATGGGCAAACACCTGTGGCGAAATTAAAACGCTTGCCGTTAAAATAAGTAATGGTTGCCAGAATTTCATTTTTTTGTTTCCTTAATTATGTGAATGTGAGTTGTCATGAGCATGGCTATGGTCGTGATCGTGATTATGTTGATGGGGTGCCTGTTGATAAGCACCGGCTTCGGGTTCAAACGGTGCGCTTTCAACGATAACGTTCAGGCCCATTTGCTCAAGCATTTCATCCAGCACATGATCGTGTTGATAGCGTAACCAGTTGCTTTCAATTTGTAATGGAATATGCCGGTTACCTAAATGGTATGCGGCGCGTGCCAGCTTTGTAGTGTCGTCGCAATGCAAAGTGGAAACGGTTTCATCGGCGGCGATAATTTCTATTATTAATCCAGTGTTATCGGATAAACAATCACCGCCACGAATCAGCGTGCCACGGGGTAAAAATAAGCCTGCGTCACGACCATCGTCAAGGGTAACTTTTAAACGGCTACGTACCCGTTGTTCGATGGGCAGGGTGAGTGTGGCATCAGCTTTGATTTTATTATCTAGTAGTTTTGTTAGTTCAATCATCTATGCTTCTTTAAAATTTAAATTATATTTTTAATTAAAAGTACTCGTCATTCCCGACACAGGCATTCGGGAATGACGAGATTAAAACAAAAAATACCGCTGTGCCATCGGCAATACTTTTGCCGGTTCACAGGTCAGTAAAATCCCATCCGCCCGTACTTCATAAGTTTGCGAATCGACTTCAATGGTTGGTGTGTAGTTATTATGAATTAAATCCTGCTTCTTAATATTACGGCAATTTTTTACCACACCGATTCTTTTCTGTAATTGCAGTTGCTCAACAATACCCGCAGATTTTGCTGCCTCGGAAATAAACGTCATGCTGGTGGCACTTAACGCCTGTCCAAAACTGCCAAACATGGGACGATAATGTACCGGCTGTGGTGTTGGAATAGAGGCATTGGCATCTCCCATTAATGCATGGGCAATCATGCCGCCTTTAATAATAAGCGTCGGTTTTACGCCAAAGAAGGCCGGTTGCCATAAAACTAAATCCGCCAGCTTGCCGACTTCAACGGAACCGACTTCGTGTGCGATGCCATGAGACAGGGCAGGGTTAATCGTATATTTAGCGATGTAACGTTTAACCCGGTTGTTGTCATTAAACTCGCTGTCATTTTCAAATGCACCACGTTGCACTTTCATTTTGTGCGCGGTTTGCCAGGTGCGGGTAATGACTTCGCCGACACGCCCCATGGCCTGTGAATCAGATGAAATCATCGAGAAGGCACCGAGGTCGTGCAAAATATCTTCCGCGGCAATAGTTTCGCGGCGAATGCGAGATTCGGCAAAGGCGACATCTTCGGCAATGCTCGGATCAAGATGGTGGCACACCATTAACATATCTAAATGTTCATCGATGGTGTTAACTGTGTATGGCCGTGTTGGATTAGTTGATGAAGGTAATACATTATTTAAACCACAGGCACGAATAATATCCGGTGCGTGACCGCCGCCGGCACCTTCAGTGTGATAAGTGTGAATCGTGCGGTCTTCAAATGCTTCGATGGTATCTTCAACAAAGCCCGATTCATTTAAGGTGTCGGTGTGAATCGCAACCTGAATATCGGTTTCTTCCGCGACACTTAAACAGTTGCGAATGGTCGCCGGCGTGGTGCCCCAGTCTTCGTGTAATTTTAAACCCATGGCACCCGCTTCAACCTGTTCACGCAGAGGTTCTGGCTGGCTGGCATTGCCTTTTCCCATAAATCCTAAATTCATTGGAAAGACATCGGCGGCCTGTAACATGCGGTGTATATTCCACGGCCCCGGTGTGCAGGTGGTGGCGTTGGTGCCGGTTGACGGGCCAGTGCCGCCACCGAGCATAGTCGTAATGCCGGATGCTAATGCTTCTTCAATTTGTTGCGGGCAGATAAAATGAATATGGGCGTCAATACCGCCAGCGGTAATAATTTTTCCTTCGCCGCCAATCACATCAGTGCCCGGGCCAATTAAAATATCCACGTTATCCTGCACGTCAGGATTACCGGCTTTACCAATGGCGGCGATGCGTCCGTCTTTAATACCGATGTCGGCTTTTACAATTCCCCAGTGATCGATAATTAATGCATTGGTAATGACCACGTCCGCAATTTCTGCAGACATTGCCTGACATTGCCCCATGCCATCGCGAATCACTTTACCGCCACCAAATTTTACTTCGTCGCCATAGTCGGTGAAATCTTTTTCAACTTCAATCCACAACTCTGTATCGGCTAAACGTAATTTATCGCCGGTGGTGGGGCCGAACATTTCTGCGTAAGCCTGTCGGTTCATGGTTGCCATTTTAGTTACCTGCCCCTGATGTGTTTTTTGAATCGAGTGAACCCATTACCTTGCCCTGAAAGCCATAGACTTCACGTTTGCCCGCATAGGCCACTAATTCCACCGTGCGACTTTGTCCCGGTTCAAATCTGACTGCGGTGCCTGCCGGAATATTTAAGCGAAAGCCGCGAGTTTTTTTACGCTCGAACTGTAGTGCGGTATTGGATTCAAAAAAGTGATAATGGGAACCAATTTGTATCGGGCGATCAGCGTTGTTAGCCACTTCGACAGTGACAGTTTCACGGCCGGCATTGATTTCGATTTCGCCGTCTGCAATTTTCATTTCACCGGGTATCATAATGTACTCCTGGTTTTTTAGTTTGGTTGTAGGTGCGAATTTATTCACACAAAAATATCGTGACTCGACATTGTTCGAATGAATTCGAACCTACAGGCTTATTTAAGTAATTGGCTGATGCACTGTCACTAATTTAGTACCATCCGGAAAGGTGGCTTCAACCTGCACTTCCTGAATCATCTCCGCAATACCATCCATGACCTGATCGGCAGTTAAAATATGCCGGCTTTCATTCATTAGTTCAGCCACGGTTTTACCATCGCGTGCACCTTCTATAATAGCGGCACTAATGTAAGCCATGGCTTCCGGGTGATTGAGCTTTACCCCGCGGGCTAGTCGACGTTCGGCGAGCAGGGCAGCGGTGAACAGCAGGAGCTTATCTTTTTCTCTGGGTGTTAGGTCCATGGTGGTTCCTGTTTTCTATTTTTATTTGTATATATTATTTTCTGGAAGATTTTATCTCAGGTCGCCCAAATTCTTGGCGCAACCGCATCACGCTCAAGCAACAGCGGCCGTAATGTTTCCCAAACCGAAAGTAGTTGCAGTTTTAAATTCTCATTCTGATGACTTAACACGCGCATCACCAGTAAACCCTCAATGAGGGTGACGGCAGATAATGTTGTTGCATTTAATTCTGTTAATTTATCACGTGCTGCACCAAGGTGTTTTTCATTGCAGGGAAATGCCAACAGTGTTGCCTGCATGGCTTTACCCCGCAAACCCGCTGCAGCCGTTAACATTTTTTTATTTAGTACACGTTGATTCTCTACCAGAATGAGTTTTTGATTATGATAAAACTCCAGTTGTGAATCAAATGCACCGTGATCAAATATTTCACCGCTGCTGGGTCGGCCTAAACAGTTAACTTCCCAACCGATAAATTTAGCATCATCCTGTAATATGATTTTGGTGCGGGCTTTAACTTTGGCACCGGCAAATAAAATATTTTCCTGCGGCAGCCATTCTAAGCTGGCACCGGATTCAATATTTAACGTCTGATTGAATATCGCCCAGTCACCGGCACTTAAATAAAATTTTCCTGAGCCAGGGGTGGTGCACAGAGCCTGTGCATTTGCTTGTACATTAATGTCAATATTAAGCTGATCGCCGCCGACGACACCGGCGGGTGGATGTAAAATGTAAACGTGGGCAAGATTGTTTTCGGGATAAAAAGGTCGCTGCACGCGTAACGGGCCGAAGTGATTACATTTACCCAGCACGGTTTTTGTGGTTTGTTTTTTAAATGATAACTGTAAGTGGGCTTTCCATCCGCTACTCTGGCTATTATCATCTTCAGAGGACAAAACAGCACTCATACAGTGAGGTATTCCTTAATTAAGGCATCGGATAGTTCATCGACTTTACCGTCGGCAACACGCCTGCCACGATCGAGTATGCAAAAAGTATCGGCGACTTTTTTTACAAAGTGTAATTTTTGCTCAACTAATAACACCGTGACTCCCAGCTCTTTATTTAGTTTGCCAATAACATCGCCGATTTCAGCCACAATATTGGGTTGTATACCTTCAGTGGGTTCATCCAGTATAAGCAGTTTTGGATCAATTACCAGTGCCCGGCCGATCGCCAGTTGCTGTTGCTGACCGCCGGATAAGTCACCGCCACGGCGCTGACGCATTTCTTTTAATACCGGGAACATATCATAAATAAATTCGGGAATATTTTTCGCTTTATCTGCACGCGCGGGTAAACCAATCTGTAAGTTTTCTTCAACGGTGAGCAGCGGAAATATTTGCCGACCCTGGGGAACGTAACCAATACCGGCTTTGGCACGCTGTTCCATTTGCATTTTATGCAGTTCGATATCCTGATATTTCATTTCACCGGACTCGAGTGCGAGTGCTCCCATAATGCAACTGAGCAGGGTGGTTTTACCCACGCCATTACGCCCCATTAAACAGGTGCACTGACCTTCCGGGACTTCGAGGTCTATATCCCACAGGGTGTGACTCTGTCCATAAAACTGGTTGAGGCCGTGGATGCTTAGCATGTTATTCAATGTTTTGTTCTCGGTTATATATCATAAAAGTTCCTGTCATTCCCGAATGTCTGTGTCGGGAATCTAGTGCTCTACAATATCCAAAGTCACTGGATCCCCGACACAGGCGTTCGGGGATGACGAAAATATTTGTTTGCAAAAAGGGGCGTGATTTCTAATATTACTTATTCACTCCATTATTTACTCACCCATTATTTATTCACCAAGGTAAACTTCAATCACCTTCGGATCTTCCTGCACCTGCGACATAGTGCCCTCAGCTAAAACACTACCCTGATGCAATACCGTCACTTTATTCGCAATCGAACGTACAAAATCCATATCATGTTCCACTACAATTACCGAGTGTTTGCCCGCCAGTGAAGTCAGCAATTCAGCAGTGCGATCCATTTCCTGATGGGTCATACCTGCCACTGGCTCATCGACTAATAGCAATGCCGGCTTTTGCATTAACAGCATGCCAATTTCCAGCCACTGTTTCTGTCCGTGGGAAAGTTTACCCGCCGGGTCAGGGGCTAATTCCTGCAGGCCAATAATATTTAACACTTCGTCTATTAAATCTTTTTGTTCACCGTTTAATGTTGCGGTGAGCAGGGGCCAGACTTTTTTCACCTGCAGCATGGCAAGTTCTAAATTTTGAATAACGGATAAGTTTTCAAATACCGTGGGTTTCTGAAATTTACGTCCGATGCCGGCTTCGGCAATTTCCGGCTCATCCATTTCCAATAAATTTAAACGCTGACCGAACCACGCGCGTCCGGAATCCGGTTGAGTCTTACCGGTGATAATATCCATCATGGTAGATTTGCCAGCACCGTTGGGGCCGATAATACAGCGTAGCTCGCCGGTTTCAATATATAAGTTCAAATCGTTAATGGCTTTAAATCCGTCGAAACTTTTATTCAAACCTTCCAGATATAGAATAATATTATGACTTAAATCTAACTCAGGTGGTTGTTCCTGAATAAGGAAATCAAATACCTGATCACGGCGTGAAAAATTGCGTAAGGTTTCCAGTGGATTTGAAATGGTTTTCATACTTTAACCCTCCTTAAGCTCTGTATACCGACAATACCTTTGGGTAAGTACAAAGTCACTAAGACGAACAGCGCACCTAATGCATATAACCAGATTTCTGGCAGGGCAGCGGTGAAATAGGTTTTAGAATAGTTAACCAGCAGTGCGCCAATAATGGCTCCGTATAAAGTGTTGCGTCCACCAATCGCTACCCAGATAATAAGCTCGATTGAATTAAGCGGTGAAAATTCTCCCGGATTAATAATGCCAACCTGAGGCACATACAGTGCACCGGCAACACCGGCGACGACTGCCGAAAAAACAAATATCCATAACTTTATATTTTCAACCCGGTAGCCAATAAATCGGCTGCGACTCTCCGCATCACGGATTGCAATGCAGGCTAAACCTAAGCGTGAACTGACAATATAACGACTAATAACATAGGCAATCGCAAGTGCTGCACTGGAGGCTAAAAATAAACCGATGCGGGTGCTGTCTGAGCGTAAATCAAAACCTAAAATATCTTTGAAATCGGTCAGGCCATTGTTACCGCCAAAGCCCATTTCATTTCTGAAAAATGCCAGCATTAAAGCGTAGGTCATGGCCTGAGTGATAATCGATAAATACACGCCGGTCACTCGCGAACGAAATGCCAGATATCCGAAGATATAAGCCAGCAGGCCGGGAATTAAAATTACCATGAGTGCAGCGAACCAGAAGTTATCAAAACCTTGCCAGAACCAGGGCAGTTCAGTCCAGTTTAAAAATACCATAAAGTCTGGCAATATCGGATCACCATAAACACCACGGTCACCGATCTGGCGCATTAAGTACATCCCCATGGCATAACCGCCGAGTGCAAAGAATGCACCGTGGCCCAGACTTAAAATACCCAGATAACCCCAGACTAAATCGGCGGCTAATGCGAGCAGGGCATAGGTTAAATATTTTCCCAGCAGGGTGACTGTGTAAGTCGATACGTGGAAAAAGTTATCTTCCGGTACCACCAAATTCAGCAAAGGAACCAGAATGCTGACAATTAATAAGGTACCTAATAACCAAAGGCCGGGTTTGTCGTTTTTTAATATCGTTAACATAGTCATCATTAATCCTCCGACGCTCGGCCACGTTGAGGAAATAAGCCTTTCGGACGTTTTTGTATAAATAGAATAATAAAGATCAGCACAATAATTTTTGCCAGTACTGCACCGGCCCAGGGTTCTAAAATTTTATTAATAATGCCGAGACTCATGCCGGCAACCAGTGTGCCCCATAAGTTTCCAACTCCACCGAATACCACTACCATAAATGAATCGATAATATAAGCCTGTCCCAGATTCGGTCCGACATTGGTTAATAAACTTAAGGCGACACCGGCTAAACCGGCGATGCCGGAGCCGAGGCCGAAGGTTAAAGCATCGACCCATTCTGAACGTACACCCATGGCGCGTGCCATGCTGCGATTTTGTGAAACGGCGCGCACCTGTAGGCCTAATAATGTTTTTTTCATAACCAGAATTAAGGCAATAAACACTAACAGGCAGAAAATAATTATATATAAACGATTCCAGGTAAGGGCAAGTACATCGTTAATTTGCCATGCGCCGGACATCCATTGTGGCGTTTCTACGCTGCGATTTAATGGCGAAAAAATTGAACGTACGGTTTGCTGTAAAATTAGACTTACACCGAAAGTAGCGAGCAGGGTCTCCAGTGGTCGGCCGTATAAATGCCGAATAACGCCGCGCTCAATCGCAATGCCCACCAGTCCCGAGACAATGAAAGCCGAGGGTATTGCAACCATAATTGATAAGCCAATTTGCTCTGGCATAATTAATTGCACAACATAAGTTGTGTAAGCGCCAATCATCATTAGCTCGCCGTGGGCCATATTAATAACACCCATAACGCCGAAGGTAATGGCTAAACCAATGGCCGATAGTGCCAGTACCGAGCCAAGGCTTAGACCGAAGAAGACAGTTTCAACTTTGGCGTAAATATTTCGCTGTTCGTTAATTTTTTTAATGGCTTTTTGTGATTGTTTTTCCAATGCGCTGTTGGGCGCTTTGTAGTCCGTTAATGCATTCATTGCTGATGAGTTCAGACTGCTGCCTAACACTTTAATGGCCTGTGTTTGTGCTGTTTCATCACCATGCTGAAGATCGAGTACCGCCAGCAGGGTGTTAGCGGCGTTAATTACTTTAGTATTAGTTTCGCTTTTCATCAGTTGATTAATAATATCTGCCGCATCTTCCTGCGGGTTTTTTAGCAGTTCATTAACGGCCGCTAAACGGATGTCGATATTTTCATGGTTAAGCTGCAGGGTAGCCAGTGAGTGGCGAATGGTGCGGCGTAATTTATTATTGATTTTTACTTTTTTAAAGCCGCGCTTTCTTTCCTGGGTAATTTTTTTATCTGTAAAAAGGTGACTGAACTGATAGCTGTCGGCAACTTCAAGCATAATAAACAGTTGCTTGTCACTTTTGGCATAAAATAGTTTTCCGTCGAGCATGGCTTTAAGGGCTTCTATTGCCTGCGGTGGATTTTGTCTGGCGATATTTTCTATGGCACGTTTTTTATTGTTGTAGTTTTTGGTGCTGAGAATATGCCAGGATTCTTCTAATGGCATTTCTTCCGGTATCTCTTCAGCAAACAGGTTTTGGGTAAATCCGAATAAAAATGAAAAAGCCATTATAATAAAAGTTAGCTTTTTTAAATTAATGCTTATTGCATGTTGCATTATGCCAGTATCTCGCTGAAAAAATGTTATGAAAAATTAATATAAAAATAATAAAGAAAATGAATGCAGCTTATTTAGCAGGAGTTCGTTATGTTCAATAAGCTGCATTCATAAAATCAAAGAAAGCTGAAATACAGTTTTTTTTGATGACCATTAAATTTTTTGTCATTCCCGAATGCTTCTATCGGGAATCCAGTGTCCTTGCCGTATTTTAAGTCACTGGATCTCCGATAGAAGCATTCGGAGATGACAAGATTGTTGTGACAGATCTATATTTTAATAATTCTGACCACTACATTTCTTAGTCTTAACGTTATAGTTACCGCAAGACATTGGCGTACGCCAGTCAGAAATCAGATCACGTGAACCGGGCAGGTAATCAGACCATGCATCACCCGCAACTAAACCTGATGTTTCCCAAACCGTGTCGAACTGACCATTGGCCTGAATTTCACCAATTAACACAGGCTTAGTAATGTGATGGTTAGGCATCATTGCAGAGTAACCGCCGGTTAAGTTCGGTACAGAAATACCAATCAGTGCTGCCTGAACTTTTGACGGATCAGTTGTGCCAGCTTTTTCTACTGCTTTTATCCACATATTAAAGCCAATGTAATGTGCTTCCATTGGATCGTTGGTTACACGTTTTTTGTCTTTAATAAATTTATGCCATTGCTCAATGAACTCTTCGTTTTCGTCTGACTCATTGCTCATGAAGTAATTCCATGCTGCAAGATGACCAACCAGTGGCTTAGTATCTAAGCCGGAAAGTTCTTCTTCACCAACAGAGAATGCAACAACCGGAATATCTTCAGCAGAAATGCCCTGGTTGCCTAACTCTTTATAGAAAGGTACGTTTGCATCACCGTTAATAGTTGATACAACCGCGGTTTTCTTACCTGCGCTACCGAACTTCTTAATGTCAGATACGATTGACTGCCAGTCAGAGTGACCGAATGGTGTGTAGTTAATCATGATGTCTTTATCTTTAACGCCTTTGGCTTTTAAGTAGGCTTTTAAGATTTTATTGGTGGTACG
>CAZHEA010000038.1:0-29063 GCA_964531165.1 uncultured Thiotrichaceae bacterium | reverse complement strand
AATGATGTCGCCAACAATGTCGGACCGGCCGTTGGCTCTCGGGCACTGACCTTAACCGGTGCAATTATCATTGCCGCCATCTTTGAAGGCGCCGGTGCATTAATCGCCGGTGGTGAAGTTGTCAGTACCATTAAAAAAGGCATTATCGACCCGAGCATGATTGCCGACTCCAGCACTTTTATTTATTTGATGATGGCGGCACTATTGTCCGGTGCGTTATGGCTTAATCTGGCAACTGCAGTTGGTGCTCCGGTTTCAACCACCCATTCAATTGTCGGCGGTGTACTGGGTGCCGGCATCGCCGCCGGCGGATTTGCTATCGCCGACTGGGGCAAAATGAGTCAAATTGCTGCCAGCTGGATTATTTCTCCGCTGCTAGGCGGGTTTATTGCAGCGGGCTTTCTCTATACCATAAAA
This sequence comes from uncultured Thiotrichaceae bacterium, assembly GCA_964531165.1. Lineage (GTDB taxonomy): Bacteria > Pseudomonadota > Gammaproteobacteria > SZUA-229 > SZUA-229 > SZUA-229. The sequence continues at coordinate 28,646 of CAZHEA010000038.1, read as the reverse complement.
CGCACCATCACCTATAAACCCGAGATGATTGAAGCCGCTAAAAAAATTGTGCCGATACTCGTCTCGATTATGGCCTGGGCATTTTCTACCTACTTAATTTTAAAAGGCCTGAAAAAACTCATTAAGGTTGATTTTTTATCTGCAGCCGGTATCGGTATCGGTATTGCCATTGCCATCTACTTTATCGTTAAACCATTGATTGCTAATGCGGCTAATTCCAACACCAATGACAAAAAAGGCGTCAATAAACTATTTACTATCCCCCTGATTTTTGCCGCCGCACTACTGAGTTTTGCCCACGGTGCAAATGATGTCGCCAATGCAGTTGGCCCGCTTGCAGCCATTAACGATGCTATTATGCAGGGTGGCGTACATGCCAAAGCCAGTATTCCCCTGTGGGTGATGATGATTGGTGCCATCGGTATTGCATTAGGCCTCGCCCTTTACGGCCCCAAACTCATTCGCACCGTAGGTACTGAGATTACTGAATTAGACCAGATGCGCGCTTTCAGCATCGCCATGGCTGCATCTATTACGGTAATCATCGCCAGCCAGCTAGGTTTACCGGTAAGCTCGACGCATATTGCTGTGGGTGGTGTATTCGGTGTTGGCTTTTTGCGTGAGTATCTTAAAACCAGCTACTCAACTATGGTTGAAGAAATTAAAGCCCACCACGATGAGCAGGATGAAGAAGTCATAGAAGCCTTTTTATCCGACTTCAAAAAAGCGCCGCTGGAAGAAAAACGACAGATGTTAAAGCAGCTGAAAAAACACTCTGCCAAAGCCGAACTCACGAAAAGTGAACGCAAGCAACTGCGCAAGGTTTACAAGCACGAACTGGTTAAACGCTCACAGCTAATTAAAATTGCCGCGGCATGGATAATTACCGTGCCGGCAACTGGCCTGATGGCAGCGATGTTGTATTTCACTATCCGTGGTGTGATGCTACCTTAATCTTAATCACCACCCCGCTTTTTCTTAAGTGAATGAAAAAGCGGGGTAAGACAACATATTACCCAACAGCAGAAGCATCCGAAAAAGCCTGAAGAAAAAATAGCATTAACATTAATCCCCTCTTGAAAATATATCTTTTACTATGGCTAACAGCTGAGATGCATGTAATGGCTTTTTAAGGCACTTCTGATAAAGTTTTTCATACGCTTCATTGTTAAAGCTATTATCATTAAATCCGCTCATAATCTGAATTTTCACATGCGGATATTTTTTCATAACAATTAATGCCAGTTCATAACCGTTCATACCCGGCATAATAACATCACTTAAAATCAGATCGATCTGTTCAGTAGTTAAAACTTCCAGCGCTTTCTCAGCACTTTCAACACACAGAACACGATAACCCTTTTCATCCAACACTTCATATATTAAATTACGTAATGCAGCCTCATCATCTACAACCAGAATAGACTCACTACCGGTGTAATCAGATACTGCAACTGACTCATTGTCTAATGCAACATCAGCCTGATTGTTACGCGGGAAATACAATTGAATACTCGTGCCTTCACCCATTACTGACTGCACGCTTATCGCTCCGCCTGATCTTTCAATAAACCCGTAAACCTGGCTCATCCCTAAACCACTGCCCTTTTCGCCCTTCGTTGTAAAAAACGGATCAAATATTTTACTGACTGTTAGTGAGTCCATGCCAGTACCGGAATCTGTAACGGTTACTACAACATATTCTGCCGGCGACAACTGAAGAGCATTTGCATTTTGTGAATTTAGCAATATATTCTGAGTTTTTAGAGTTAACTCACCACCTACCGGCATTGCAAAGCGGGAATTAATACACATATTTAAAATAGCATCTTCAAGATCACTCTTATCAATACAGGTATTCCATAAATCATTTTCAAGCTGCAGTATCAGCTTCACGCTAACCGTAAGTGTTTTTTGTAACATATTTTGCTGTTCATTAAGCACGTGATTAATATTAACAATCGTCTCCAGAGACGATTTGTTACGTGAAAATGAAAGTAGCTTTTGAGTAATTTTCTGCCCTCTCTCTGCTGCTTTTATTACCTCGCCGGCATATTTTTTTAAGCTTTCATTATTTTCTAAGCTGCTATACAGCAAATCAGAATAGCCCATTACAACACCAAGTATATTGTTAAAATCATGGGCAATGCCACCAGTCAACTTACCTAAAGCCTCTAATTTCTGACTTCTACGCAACTGTTCATTTTTTAATATCTGCTCAGATATCAGACTGTCATTTTGTTGTGTAAGATTTTTACGTGCATTATTCAGCGCAACATGCGTAGCCACTCTTGCCTTAACAACTCCCGGACTAATGGGCTTTGAAATATAATCCACTGCACCAAGCTCAAAGCCTTTTACTTCATCATCAATTTCATTTTTTACGGTTAAAAATATAACCGGAATATCACGCGTACGCTGATCGGCCTTAAGCTGACGACAGATCTCATAACCATCATAGTCTGGCATCTGAATATCCAGTAATATTAAGTCAGGTAAATCTAATGCTCTGCTAAATGCCTGCTCAGCATGCTTAGTCACAACAATGTTGTAGTCATCTGAAAGCAAATCAACCAGTATATTGATATAGAAACGTTCATCATCAATAATTAATATTTTTGGTAGTTCCTTATCCATAATAATGTCTACTTTATAGTTTTATCAAATTAGATAATTTCAAAACTAGTGTTTGAGCGTAGGAAAAATCATAATTTTCTACGCTCATTAAAAGTTCATCAACAATTTTAATCTGTTGCAGGTCAAGACTGCTCTTATCAAGACTGGCGATTAACTCTTCTGCATTCAGACTGCCGATTTTTAATAGATTAACTATCTCATCCAACAGAGCCTTACTCGGAATATTCTTCTGCTTGATGTCATTTACAGAGTCTATGCTTTGTGATTTCAACCAGTTATTCAAGCCGTCCATAACTTCTTTAAACGCATTCTGAAAAACTTCATTAATTTTTTTAGACGGTATTGCTTTATTCTTCAAGACCACTTCAATATCAGCTGAAGCAGCATACAATTTTTTTGCCCCAATACTACCGGAAACACCCTGAATAGTATGCACAAGACGCTGAGCTCGTTCAAAGTCATGACTTGATATCGCATCATTAACTTTTTCATCTGCAGCAACATAATCCTCAACAAACTCTTTCAATAGTTTAGATAGTAAGTTCATATTACCGCCCAGACGGCGCAGGCTCCACTGAACATCAATAGAGGGTAAACCAATAGGCAGACTCACTGTATTACTCTGCGATTCAGCTAATTGCATACCGGTATCTAATGCCGGTTTTAACCAGTATGCAAGAGTGCTGAATAACATATCAGGATCGATGGGTTTTGGTATATGACTATTCATACCTGCATTCAGACACTTTTCCCGATCCTGCTTCATTGCATGTGCAGTCATTGCAATAACCGGCATTGATTGCCATTTACTATTTTTTCGAATTTCGTGAACAAGCTCATAACCATCCATTTCCGGCATCTGGATATCAGTTAACAGCAAATTATAATCATGTAGTGCTAACATCTCCAATGCATCTTTAGCGCTATCAACAACACTAACAAACAAACCCATATTTTCCAGCATCTCCTGAGCGACCTGTTGATTAATCGCATTATCTTCTACCAGTAATATCTCACCCGTCAAACGCTTCTCCGGAAACAGGCTGCCTGGCATATTATTTTCTATCATCATGCCTTGCTCCGCCTGCCCAACGGCTTTAAATAGGCGTGTAGATGTAACCGGTTTAGTTATTAATGCATCTATACCTGCACTTTCTGTTTCACGTGCTATTTCTTCCTGACTATAAGGCGCAAGCATAACTATGACGGGGTGATGCTTGATATCAGCATCATTACGTATTGTCTGTACAATTTCAACATCAGTGATTGCGGACATATCACGATCTATTAATAGCAGATCAAACTGCTTATCCGGATCACCTGCATTCTGCTTTATTATATCAACCGCTAACATTACCGAAGAAACTGATGTAGATTTAAACGAATATGAGTCGAACATAGAAACATACATTTCCTGAACAGCAATATTATCATTTATAATCAGCGCCCTTGTACTACTAAAAGAAATCAGGGCATCGGTTTTTTCTTGCCAATTAACAATACCAAATATAATTTCAAACGAAAAACGACTGCCCTTACCCACAACACTTTCAACTCTAATATCCCCACCCATTAAATCAACCAGCTGATGACAAATAGCCAACCCCAGACCAGTACCTTCAAATCGACTAGAATAAGTTTCATCAACCTGTGAAAAAGCATCAAATAAATACGGAATATCTTTTTCAGAAATACCAATCCCCGTATCTAATACCGATACTTTCAAGCGTGTTTTATCATTCAAATTTTCACACTGAGAAACGTCTACCAGCACCCCTCCAGTATCGGTAAATTTAATTGCATTTTGTGTCAGATTAATAAGAACCTGGCCAAGACGAAGCGGATCGCCAAGCAGGTTAAGCGGTACTTCAGGCGCTATTGAAAAGACTACTTCAATACCTTTTCCTTCAGCATTGAGAGCCACTAATGAAGACACATTTTCTATAACATCATCAAGCTGAAATTCAATATTATCAATTTCTAGTTTGCCTGCTTCAATTTTAGAAAAATCCAGAATATCATTTATAATACCTAGCAATGAATGAGATGACACACTGATTTTATCAATATAATCACGCTGTTTTTCCGTTAAATTTGTTTTAAGAGCCAGATGCCCCAACCCTATAATTGCATTCATAGGCGTTCTTATTTCATGGCTCATATTGGCAAGAAATGCAGATTTTGTTTTATTGGCAATATCAGCCTGCGTTTTAGCTGCAACCAGCTCACGCTCCATTTGTATTCGCTGCGTTAAGTTGACCAACAACCCAAGGTTTCTGGCTACACCGTCAAAATAAATAGGTAGCATAGAAATTATGCCTTCTGTGATACCACCTGAAAGTGTCTTAAAACGTATTGGCAAAGATTCTATAGCACCCTTTTTCCGGTAGATTGAAAGCATCTTATCCCGGTCTTTCGGGTCTTCGTAAAAATCGATCAGATTTAACCCCGTTACGCTCTGGTTACTGCCGATTTCTTTTTCAGTTTGCCGGTTTGAAAATATTATCTCTCCTTCATCATCTAATATGACAATAGCTAATGGAATAGTATCTATTATTCTTTTCAATTGTATTTCATTTTCTTTCAGCGTTTTTTCAACTTGCTTCTTGTCCGTTATGTCAATTAAAGAACCTAACGAACGGACTGCATTTTTATGACTGTCAGCAACAAGAGTCCCTATAGCAACAACGTTACGATATTTTCCATCTATATGCTTTAAACGAAACTCAAGTGTATAGCGAGTAATCCGTTGATCAACTATTTGATGCAGCGTACTGGTAACCATATCGTAATCATCCGCATGCAGATATTCCGCCCATGATTTATTTTGAATCGTGAACTCTTTTTCTGTAAAGCCCAGCATCTTATAAAAACCCGGACTATAGTAAACAGTATCATTGACTATATCCCAGTCCCATATACCTTCCTGCGTCGCTTTCATTACCAGCCTGAAGCGTTCTTCACTAACCCGAAGAATTTCTTTTTGTTTATTTACCATCCACAGCCATAGCCCAAAAATAAACAGACATAATAATGCCAACGCCATAACTTTCCACACCAGCGAATAGTCAACATGATGCTCATAACTTATTGAGAACCACTTTCGCTTAAACTCATTGGCTTTTTCAACTGAAATTGAGTCCAGAATGATTTGTGAAATTTCAGTCAACTCGGTTAGATCTTTACGTACTGCAAATGAAAGATCATTACTGTATGGCGTAGGGGCCGCCACCTTAATGTTGGTTAGCCCGGTTTGCATAATAATATGACTTGCTGCCGCCAGATTACCCATATATGCATCCGCTTTTCCAAGTGAAACCATCATCAATGCCTGCTCAGTATTATCCACCAATATCAATTTAATAGCAGGATGACGCTTTTTTAAAATTTCATGGTTGGTATAGTTTTTTTCTGCGACAATAGTTTTATCTAAAAGGTCATCAAGTCCGGTAATAAAGCCAGCATCATTTCTTGTAAAAAGAACATAAGGAAATGCCAGATATGGCTCTGTGAAACTCAGATATTTTTCTCGTTCTGGCGTTTTTGATACCGCGGGAAGCATGTCAATTTCACCATTCTTAACTTTTTGCATCACTTCTGACCAGGACAATGCAGTATCATACTTCAACTTCAGTAAACTAACTTTTTCAAATTCCTCAACATAATCTGATGCAATACCACTATATACTCCTTTGTTGTTCACATATTCAATCGGCGGCCAACCGGGATCTATTCCTATACTGATAGACTTTATTGAATGCATCCATTGCTTCTGTTTTTTTGTGAATATGTTTTTTGTATGATCAACTTCAAGCCCCATCCACTTACGCTGAATAGCCAACTTTTCAGATGTAGTAATTGAATCCAGACCTTTTTGCAAAATTTGGAATAGCACAGGACTATCCGCTTTCGCAGCCATACTAATCCCGACTTTTTTAATAGAAGTCACACCGGCTATACGCAAGTTTGTAATCATATTTTTTTCAAAATAATATGATGCAACCGGCTGCACGCCAATATATGCAACCGCTTCTCCATCAACAACGGCTAAAATTGCCTGCTCAGTCGTATCGGTTATCAGCAACCTGATCCCGGGGTATTGACTATTTAAAACTGTTTGCGTATAAAACCCCCGCTCAACTGCAACTACCTTACCCTCCAGCTGCTTTAATTTTATCAGCCCGCTATTTTTTTTATTTGTTACAATCACATAGGGATAGACGACATAAGGTGTCGTATAATGAGCGAACTTTTCTCGTTCGGCAGTTTTAGAAATTGCTACAATCGCATCCAGCTCACCTTTTTTCAACTTATTAAGCGTTTCTGCCCATGGTTGCTTATAATGCATTTTAATCTGAATGCCTAACACCGTTTCTAAATGCCGAACATAATCAGATGCAATTCCCTGATAACGACCTTTGTCGTCAACAAAATCAAATGGTGGCCAGTCTGACTCACCCCCCATGTGAATGACCTTATGTTTGCTGAGCCAGTTTTTTTCCTCTGCATTTAATATAACCTTATGCTCTGTCCCTCTGTCCTCAGAGTACCATTCCAGTCCCAGCCACTTTCTAGTTATATCTGCTTTTTCACTACTCTTTATTTGCAGCATGAACTGATTGATTGTTGTCAACAGATTAGCATTACCTTTACCTACTGCAGCTTTATAGCTATGTGTATATAATGTTTTATCTGTTAATCTAAAGCTTTCTACTAAAGAATTACTTTTCAGATAAAATGTGCGATACATTCTTTGACTGATAAAAATCTTAATATCACCTTTTTCAGCCGCTGAAAATAGACTCTGGTAACCATCATATAAGCTCAAGTTAACTTGTGGATAATTTTTGCGCATATAGGATTCATGAAAGCTACCCAGGGTAACACCAACTTTTAAACCCTTAAAATTGTTTTTCAGGCTAATATCGTGATTAAGTGATTTATGAAGAAAAAGATAATATGAACTTTTGAGGATTGGATCTGAGAAATCTAAATATTGTTTGCGTGATTCATTTGAGAAAATACCCGCATTTATATCAGCCTGATTATTAACTATCATGACTAAAGCCTGCTTGTTATAGCCGCCCTTAAACTCTACGGGAATACCAGATTTACCTGACCATAACTTCCAGTAATCAATCAGAATACCATCTGCTTCTCCATTATTATTTTTGAATTGTATTGGAGCACTGTCTAATCTGTAACTGATTACGAGTTTGTTCTGATCTTCTGCCAGAGAGACATTTTGATAAAACGCTGATGTAATTAAAACGCACCAGATAAATTTTAACCGTTTATTTTTATAGTTTGTTTTTATCGTTTTGACAAAATCAATAGCTCTATTTGACAGTATTTGCAATATTTTATCATTGCTCATTATTATCTAGCACATCCAATGTTAAATTTAATAATTTATTTGCACAAACTGAATTACATTTAGCTCTAATGAACACAACACTAAATTGTAGGCCTATAAGTTTCATCAGTAAGTCACCTTAAGTCTATAGTCGACATTATGTATATAAACCACATATAAAGACGCGCCTTACTGTCTAATGATTGCTCATTGTCTATAGCATATCTATTAACCCGTTTTATTTAAGGGTTATACTAACAACTTACGCTTCATCAGGCATCATTTGAATGATGACTGCTCAAAAACAAACCACTACATCTTGTGGTTTAGATTAGCCCGCACACAACAGACTACCGTTCATCAGAACATGAAAATTCCTTGAATGCCTCTCTATTGCCTCCAAACCCTGATGCAATAAGCTTTAGCTAAATTTATACAATCTTACCCACAACTTATCCCCACTGCATTAGCGAATCTTAACTTGAAACCACTACATCTTGTGTTACTTTATATAAATACCACAACATAAGCATAATAACTCACTGATAGATGACTTAGTTTATGTACGGGATACTACCGAATTTCAGCTGTTTTTTTAAAATCGGCCACTCCCTCAGAACGTATAGCAACACCGTTAGCTATAATAACAAGGATTAAATGAATGAGCGCACCCCAACTGCAGGCTGTTCCAAATAATATCAACGAAGTTCCTTATCAGGATGCATCCCTGGACATCTGGGATACCAAGTACAGACTAAAAACAAAAGACGGTGAAGCCGTTGATAATGATGTAGATGCCAGCTTTGAACGGGTCGCAAAAGCACTTTCCGATGTTGAAACCACTGATGAACTTAAAAAGCAGTGGCACGAAAAATTTCTGTGGGCATTACGCCACGGTGCCATTCCAGCCGGCCGTATTATCTCCAATGCCGGCGCACAGGAGCACAAGCCCGCCACTTCCACCATTAACTGCACTGTCTCCGGTATTATCGAAGACTCAATGGATGGCATTTTAGAAAAAGTTCATGAAGCCGGTTTAACCCTTAAAGCGGGTTGTGGCATCGGCTATGAATACTCTACCCTACGCCCCAAAGGTGGCTATGTTTCCGGTGCTGGAGCCTATACCTCCGGCCCTCTGTCATTTATGGATATTTACGATAAGATGTGTTTCACCGTATCCTCTGCCGGTGGTCGTCGCGGCGCACAAATGGCAACATTCGATGTGGGACATCCGGATGTATTCGACTTTATTAAAGCCAAACGTGAAGATGGCCGCTTACGTCAATTTAACCTGTCATTATTAATTACCGTTGATTTTGTAGAAGCGGTAAAAAGTGATGGCGAATGGCCATTAGCCTTTCCTGTAACCGCTAAAGAATGTGCTCAGGATGCCATGGATTTAACCGATGCCAGTAAATACATCTGGCGCGAATGGCCGGTAAAAGGCGATTACGTTACCAATGACACCGGCCTCACCGCCTGTAAAATAACCCGTACCGTACCCGCACGCCGTCTGTGGGATAGCATTATGGCGTCCACCTACGACTACGCTGAGCCCGGCTTTATTCTCATCGACAAAGTTAATGAGATGAATAACAACTGGTTCTGCGAAAACATCCGCGCCACTAACCCCTGCGGCGAGCAGCCTTTACCGCCTTACGGTAGTTGCCTGTTAGGCTCGATAAACTTAACACGATTCGTGAAAGACCCATTCACTAAAAAAGCCACTTTCGACTGGCAAGGCTACAATGAAACCGTCAGTATTTTTACCCGCATGCTCGACAATGTAGTAGAAATAAATGGCCTGCCCCTGCCTCAGCAACGCGATGAAATCATCAGCAAGCGTCGCCATGGTATGGGTTATTTAGGCTTAGGCTCTACACTTACCATGATGGGAGTGAAATACGGCTCAGAAGAATCACTGGTATTCACCGAAAAAGTCACCAAAGAAATGGCCATGCAGGGCTGGCAAACCGGCCTTGAACTGGCCAAGGAAAAAGGTTCAGCACCCATTATGGAGCAGGAGTTCGATGTCACTGCAGCCATGCTTTACAAACGTCCGGAAATGATCGACGACGGTTACAAAGCCGGCGATAAAATTAAAGGTAAAATACTACACGCCAAATACAGCCGCTACATGCAGCGCGTAGGCGAAGCCAACCCCGAGTTAATTATAGAAATGGTCGAACACGGTTGCCGCTTTACCCACCACAGTTCGATTGCACCCACCGGCACTATTTCACTGTCACTGGCTAACAATGCCAGCAATGGCATCGAGCCCAGCTTTGCTCACCACTATGCGCGCAATGTCATTCGCGAAGGCAAAAAATCTAAAGAGAAAATTGATGTTTTCTCATTTGAGCTGCTGGCCTATCGCGCAATGGTTAATCCAAATGCCATGCCTTACAGCGAAAAGACAGATGAACAATTACCCGAATATTTTATTTCGTCTGAAGAAGTTACGCCAAAGCAGCATGTAGACATTCAGGCGGCAGCACAACTGTGGATTGATTCATCTATTTCCAAAACCGCCAATGTGCCAACCGATTATCCGTTTGAAGAGTTTAAAGACATATACGAATACGCTTACGACAAAGGTTTAAAAGGCTGCACCACGTTCCGTTTTAATCCGGAAGTTTTCCAGGGCGTACTGGTTAAAGAGTCTGATTTAGAAAACACCACCTACCAGTTCACACTGGAAGATGGCTCAATCGTAGAATTAAAGGGCAATGACGAAATAGATTACGACGGTGAAATTCACAGCGCCGCGAATTTATTCGATGCCTTAAAAGAAGGTTATTACGGAAAGTTTTAAATATAGCGTATAACCACAAGAGTTTGATGCGAAGACATATAAACGCAGACCGTTTATTATACATGCGTGTCAGTTTGGTAGGCTGACTTCCCCATCTTCACATGTCTTCGCGTCATTTTAAATTTACAATATTATCAGGCGCAATTTGTTAAATACTAAAAAATTGCGAAAAAAGATTAATAGATGAACACTGCAAAACAGGACAAGCCCATGACTACAAAAATGGCCACAAAAATCGATAAAAAAATCGTCGCATTCAAAGTTGTCAAAGATGAAGAAGAAGTAGACACAACACCCGTTGTTCCTGAACGGGAAATTATGCACGAAAATGTAGAGCGCCCGGAAATGTTACTGGGCTCGACATACAAAATTAAAACGCCGCTGTCCGAGCATGCGCTTTATGTCACCATTAATGACGTGATTTTAAATCAGGGTACCGATCACGAAGCTCGACAGCCCTATGAGATATTCATCAACTCAAAAAGCATGGACCAGTTTCAATGGGTAGTTGCATTAACACGGGTTATCTCCGCTGTATTTAGAAAAGGCGGCGACGTGTGTTTTCTGGTCGAAGAACTAAAAGCCGTATTCGACCCGCAGGGTGGATACTTTAAAAAAGGTGGCAAATTCATGCCTTCACTGGTTGCAGAAATTGGTGAATCCATTGAATCGCACATGAAAATGATCGGCCTGATAAAAGACGATGGCCCTGATGAACATCAAAGAAAATTAATCGATGCCAAGCGTGCTGAATACGAGCAAAAGCAAAGTATGAACAGCAATAGCCAAAACAACAGCGATGACACAGGCTTCCCCGAAGGCTCACAACTGTGTAAAAAGTGTAACACCAAAGCCAGCATATTAATGGATGGCTGCATGACCTGCCTGAATTGCGGCGACAGTAAGTGCGGATAAGATAAAAATCCGCTTTAAAACCGGATTTTTTAAACTGCTAAACAGAACACTTTAAGAAAACAAAAATATAACTAACCGTCATTCCTGCGCAGGCAGGAATCCAGCGACGTTGATTTAAAATCATAAAAATCAATCAGGGATTAGCTGCAAAGATGCCGAAGCACGAAATAAAAACTTGCCCTAACTGCAATCGCCCCTTCGAATGTAAGTCTGGAGACATATTAAACTGTCAATGTGAAACTGTAAAACTCACTCAGCAACACCGTGACTACATATACAAACACTACAGTGATTGCCTCTGCGCAAACTGCCTGCACAAAATACGCAGCGAAATCAATATGCAACAATTTAATAATCAAATACAACAACTGATAGCAAGATAATAAAATGACCCGACAGCGCTTCAAAGAAGGCGCAAACACGCAACAGGGAGACGAGAACATGGAAGTTAGAAATAAACTTAAATCTGGAGACCATGGAGCTAAAAGACGACACAATACATACCACAATAAACTAATCTGCGTATGATACCGCCATAATATCGAAGACTATAAGCACTACACCACAGTAGAAACCATCATCGACGAGAAAACGTATTACTCTGCCCCTCCAGTCATAAAGGATGTACTTGTCACAAACAACATCCATCCTGTGATGTTATTAGCCACATTATTAATAAAACCATTGCCAGAATTGACAACTATTTTTCCTCTTTATAGACATTTATGGCATTATACCCTCTATAATTATGAGTAATATAGTAGCCACATATATTTTTATGCTTAATTTTTAGTGCCGCGACAATAACATTAGCTAAAAACAATAATGAAATTTATAAATAAACATCACAAGTATGCCCGCTAAACATCACATAGATGACGAAGCCAGTCTTATTATCACCACATGGGATGGTGATGTTACAGATTCTGAATTCATTGCAATCTTACAAAAATATCAAAAAGATATTCAGTGTAAAGCTGATTACATTAATTACAATGAGATATTTGATATACGAAATGCCGCTATAATTAAATTAACCATAGACGGACTGTTAAAAATTGGCCGTACCGCTTCAAAAACTGATCACCTCTTTACCTATAAAAAACTAGCCTTTGTTGTCAATTCAAACCGAGCCTTTGCATTGGCAAGAATGTATGGAACACTGAGAAATATGGGTTTGAGTTCCAGTAAAAAAATGCGTGTTTTTAAAGATATAAACAAGGCCATTGCATGGGCTGAGGTCAATACAAATAACAGTTAAATTAACCCTGTCTGGTTGTGTAGGAGGTGTAAATAACTCTGTGTAACTGCATAATTCACCAACCCGGCTATAATAGACACGTTTGATGTAATTGAAATATCAGAAATTTATTGATTATGACTGGCGTCAGAAAACACCTGATTTCGGCCTTTTTCTTTTGCTCTATAAAGTGCCCTGTCTGCATTATCAATCAGCTCTGATATTGAAATCTCACCGCTAACCCCGATTTCTGCTACACCGATGCTAATAGTTAAATGAGGCTTTACTGGTGACGTGCGGTGTTTGATATCATGTACCTCAGTTTGCGAACGTATTAACTCCGCAACATGCTTCGCCCCTTCTATATCAACATTTGGTAAAATTACGGCGAATTCTTCTCCTCCATAACGCACAGCAAGGTCAGTTGGACGGTTAACACATGACTCTATTATTTGAGAAAATCGCCTTAACACTTCGTCTCCCATACTGTGCCCGTAAGTGTCATTAAATAATTTAAAACTATCTATATCTATCATTAACAGACTTAATGTTTTTTTCTCACGATGCGCCTGCCGCCATTCTCGCTCAATTGCTGCATCAAATTCTCTACGATTATATAAACCGGTTAAAAAATCAATTCTGGAAATTTTGAATAATTTATCACCACTTCTTTTAGTGCGCAGTATTTGCACCATCTTATGACCGAGTATTTCCCCATTAATATCATAACTGGCAATATCAGAAACCCCTGCACGATATGCTGATATTTGTATGTCATCATTATCGGTCAATAAAACAATCGGAACATATTGAGTCAATTGAAAATCTTTTAATATTCTTATATTTTCAATCACATTATTATGCGGATTGTTCATAATGATCATATCCAACTTTTCAGCTGGCTGTGATATATCACAAAGAGAATCTACAGATGAATAATAATGATAATGTGATACGGCTTCTAGTAATCCTGGCTGTGGCCAGCTATCTGCTGCATTCGAAATAACAGCAATTGAATAACGCTCAGATAATACACAGGATGCATCTTTAAAGTCACTTACTTTAGCAACACCTGTTTTTATAAACTGTTTAAGTTGCGCCAATGGCGGAAAACCCAGTAATTTAAATCCAGCAGTTGACTCCATGCTTGGAATATTTCGTGCGAAGTATCCCTGCTCCCATGCTTTATGCCATATTAGTAACTGTTTTTCAGAATTTTGAGGAACCTCAAGATCAGGTAAACCAATAGACACTAATATATTATTCAACACTTTAGCATCTGAAATATCATCACCCTTCTGCCAGAGCGCTCTGTACACAGTGGTTCGAAATACAACAGACATTTCAGGATGATGCTCTATTATTGTTGCAAGCAACTTGCTCGCCTGACAACTATTCGGCCGGGTTGGCGGCACTTTAAGCGCAATCTCTGGCGCCTTAGCCAATACATCTTCAACTTCATTGATCAGTTGTTGTTTATCGACATTGGTAAAATTGTATTTATAGAGATCTGGAGCGTGCTCAACCGGCAACCAGTTAACCGCTTCTGCAACACCCATATTTTCAAGACGCTCATTTAAGGCATAACAATAAGGACAATTAAGATCAGCATAAACAGTAATTTCAGGCAAATCAGGATCTACTGACTTTTTCTCTACTACTTTACTCATAACACAAATAACCAGTTAACTGTTTTAGCTAAATTAGATTATAGTAGATAATTCCTAAACATCTCAAACCTCACTTATGCCTTTCTATGAAGACAATGAGTTTTCCGATTAAAGCATTTACATTTGATATCAGGCCCTTTAGCATCACATTAATAAAATATATTCAAAATACGGAGTCGTGAATAATTATGAAAATAGAAATTGGAAAAGGCGTCATGCCGTTCACATTCGGCATCAACGAAGAAGATGCCATTAGCATTCAGGGAAAACCCGATAAAAAATACCAGGATGAGTATGAAGACACCTTCCTGCTGTATAACTCATTAGAAATAACGTTGAAGTTTGAAAAAGACAATAACCATCGACTAAGCTGGATCGAAACGAATAATAACAGCATACAGTTTTCTGAGTTTTCACCCTGGGATATGTCGCAGGTAGAAATCATCACCCGCCTCACCCAGATTCTAGGTGAATTACCGCATGTAGAAGATTATGGCAGCTATCAGTCAATCACATTTAATAATTCATGGTTGGAGCTGCAATTTGAATATGACAAGTTGAAACATATAAATTTTGGCGTATTGACTGATAGTGATTCTACCTTATGGCCTGAAAGATAAATCACTAAACAGGTAAGAAAAAGGCTGGGAAATAACAAATAGAGATTACCATCTTTTTCTTCAGTCATAGCACTGAATAACAACTAACCTGCTATAACTAAGGTACAATAGCGTTAATTAACATACACACCGTGAGTCAACTTCTGTGGCAATTAAACCCACTATTTTCAAATTTAAAATTTCCTTATCCGATCTGAATAGGGATTATTACGACAGCCTGAATTTAACCATTGCACAACATCCTTCAGAAACAACCGAACGCATGATGACGCGTGTTTTAGCCTATTGTATAAATGCCTGTGAACACCTGAAATTTACAAAAGGCCTGTGCGAAGTTGAAGAACCGGATATCTGGGAAAAAACACTCGATGAACAAATCGCTCAGTGGATAGATATAGGTGAACCCACAGTAGACAGAATAAAAAAAGCCAGCCGAATATCGCAATCCGTTAGAGTTTACAGTTTTAACACCAAGTCTGATGTATGGTGGGAACAGGATGCAGATAAATTTACACGGTTAAACGCATCATATTTCCGTTTTAAATGGAGTGATATTTTAAGTCTGGCTAAACTAGCTGAACGAACAATGAGTTTTTCGGTAACCATCACCGGAAACTCAGCTTATATTGCAACCAGTCTGGGCGAATGTGATATTGCCTGGCAGGAACTGGGAAACCAATAATATGAAATCTGTTTTCAGAAACCTGTTCTCACCGATTTTAAATGTTTTTGAATCGGGTCAGGAAACGTATTTATATCAAAAATCTCATCGGGTTATCTTAATCGTAATGGGCGTACTGTTCAGCGGACTGGGGGGATTAGTTTTTGTTTTATCACGGGGTGAAGATATCGGTTATTTTATTCCGGTGCTGGTCTTTGGAGGCGCGGGGTTATTAAGCTTATTAATTGGCGTAATTGGTAACGACCGGGCTGTGGCTAAAATATGGGGCTCGAGTAGCAAGTAGTTGTCTATGAAACTAATTTTCGCCCATGAGAATCGTTTTATTGTTAACAATATAAAAAATATTATTGAAAATGCCGGTATTAAGACTCTATTCAAAAATGAATATATTGCAGGTGCTGCAGGAGATCTATCACCTCTGGACACCTGGCTGGAACTATGGGTTGATGAAGACAGCGAATATGATAAAGCCATTCAGCTAATCAAAGAAATCAACACGGCGGACAATACCAGTAACTGGGAATGCAGCTACTGCCATGAAAAAAATCCGACAAGCTTTGAAATCTGCTGGCAATGCCAGCGTCCAGGGCCTCAACTTAAAGACTGCTGACCTCGGCTACCAGATCTTTTAAAATGCCATTGTTAATATCATAAATCCAGCCATGTATGGTTAAGTCGCGGCCTTTTTTCCAGCTATCCTGAATAATGCTAGTGTTAGAGATATTGTTTACCTGCTCTTCTACATTCAACTCACATAATAGATTCAGTTGTTGTTGGTGATCCAGGCCTTCAAAGCGATCCACATTAAAACGCTTTACATCTTTTATATGACGTAACCAGTTATCGATTAATCCATGCTGCTGATTTTCTAACGCCGCTTTTATACCACCGCAGCCATAATGCCCACAAACAATTATGTGCTTCACTTTTAAAATATCCACCGCATATTGAATCACCGATAAACAGTTTAAGTCAGTGTGTACCACCACATTGGCAATATTTCGATGCACGAATACTTCACCCGGGGGTAAATTAATTATCTGATTTGCCGGCACTCTGCTATCAGAGCATCCTATCCATAAGTATTCGGGGGATTGCTGATGTGATAAATCTGAGAAATAGTCCGGATTTTTGGCTTTTATTGAATTCGCCCATTTTAAATTGGCGTCGAATAGATGTTTTAATGTGCTCAAAATACTGCCCTGAAGCTTAAATGACAGGAGCACATTCTATGCTAAGTGACTAAAATCACAATACATATTTATCGATGCCAGAGTATGGATAATCTGATGGACTCACTATAAGATAGTTTGCCAATCGACATCAGTATAGAAATCGCACCACAAGAGGCCATTAAGAATTCATGAGCTACGTCAACGGTTTACACTTTAATAATATTCGTGGTGACATTTACGGTGGTTTAACTGCAGCCGTAGTCGCCCTGCCGCTAGCAATGTCAATGGGCGTGGCATCCGGTGCCGGCCCAATCGCAGGCATGTATGGCGCTATTTTTGTCGGCTTTTTTGCAGCTCTTTTAGGTGGCACCCCCGCACAGGTATCCGGCCCCACCGGCCCGATGACAGTAGTGATGGCGGCGATATTTATTCAATACACCGCGATGTTTCCCGATGACCCGGCCAGAGGAGCGGCGCTGGCATTTGCCGTTGTAGTACTGGGCGGTTTATTTCAGATTGCCTTTGGTTTATTAAAATTTGGTAAGTATATTGAGCTGGTCCCCCACCCGGTGGTATCCGGATTTATGAGTGGTATCGGGGTTATCATTATACTATTACAGTTTGGCCCGCTATTAGGCCATGTTGCCGATTCTAATCCACTGCAGGCCGCACAACACATTCCTGCCTATATCAGCAGCTTTGACTTAAACTCGCTAATACTGGGTGGCATTGCACTGGCCGTGGTATTTGGCGGTCCGATTTTATTGCCTAAATTGTGCAAGCTTGTACCCTCACCTTTACTCGCATTAGTTATTGGCACACTGTCTTATCTGCTTTTTTTTGCTGAAGGCAGCACCCCTATTATTGGCGACATCCCCACCGGATTTCCAGACTTTCACCTGCCGACAATCGACAGCACACTGGCACTGCAAATGATTGCCTCCGGCCTGACATTGGCCGGACTGGGGGCAATAGATTCACTATTAACCTCTCTGGTAGCAGACAGCATAACCCGCAGCCAGCACAAACCCGACCGCGAACTTATTGGTCAGGGTATCGGCAATACGTTCGCCGGACTATTCGGTGGTCTCCCCGGTGCCGGTGCTACTATGCGCACCGTGGTTAATGTAAAAGCCGGTGGACGAACCCCCATTTCCGGCGCACTGCACAGTATCATATTACTGATCATCGTACTCGGAGCCGGCGGTTTTGCCAGTGACATTCCCAAAGCGGTATTAGCCGGTATATTAATTAAAGTCGGTACCGATATTATCGACTGGAATTATTTAAAACATTTACACCATGCACCGAAAGCCGGTGTATTCATAATGTTTACGGTGTTAATTATTACCGTCACCATCGACCTGCTACTGGCCTTTGGTATCGGCATGATTATCGCAAGCTTTTTATTTATGCAGCGCATTACCGAAATGCAGATAAAACAAATGCGTACCATTACCGGCTCAACCACCGAGATACCGCTGACAGAAAAAGAAAATGAAATTCTCAAGCAGAGCAATGAACAGATACTGCTGTTTCATTTAAGCGGTCCGATGAGTTTTACCTCTGCCAAAGCATTGATTCGTTGTCACGCCAGCGTTATTGATTATAAAGTAATGATACTCGACTTAACGGATGTACCGGTTATTGATTTTTCCACTACCCGTGCACTCGATGATATCATCCAGAACACCATCGAAACCGGTAAAAATATGTTGCTAGTGGGAGCAGGAGACGACGTATTAAACCGACTAAAAAAACAACAGGTGTTAAAGCATTTCGATGCCAGACATATTTTTTCAAAACGCATTGACGCATTAGTACTGGCTAAAAAACTACTTAAATAAAATCACTACTGTCACGTTAATTTAAAAAGCATCGTCATTGCCTTCGCAGGTATGACGGGGTAATAAAATTAATTTTCATGTTCAGGTTAGCGTTTAACTGTACTTATTTGAAAAGTTAACGGGGCAGCCGTGAAAAAACAAGCTAATATAACACCCGTTAAAAATTTGTAGATTTCCGCATTCATAAAAACCGACACCTATAGACTTAAAGCCAGCCTCACACCCTCGGGCTTCCTTAACTCGAAGACCAGACCGCAAACTCATTACCCGCCTTATCTTCAACGGCCGGCTCAGTAAAATGAAATCGACGCCCACCCGGAAAACTAAAAATGGGTTTAATGATGACACCACCATTTTCCTTTATTTTTTTCTGCGTTGACTCCAGATCCCGACTAAAAAACACCAACAACGCTGCACCGCTTACTGACGAAGAACTCAAGTCAGCCTGATAAAAACCGCCATCCAGGCCCTCACCGGTAAAAGCCGTATACTCAGGTCCGTAATCAACAAACTCCCAGCCAAAAACATCCCTAAAAAAAACTTTAGTTTGCACTAAATTTCTTGACGGGAATTCAACATAATTTATTTTTTCATGGTCGCTCATGGTCTTCCATCTAGTCTAAAATTATTTTAATACTCTTTATATTCAGCCAGGCCTTTACTGACTAACTCATCATTGATACAAACATTATCAATCCAGATATCTGCCAACCAGCGACCATACTTGCCCTTTTTATCTTTAACAGTAACCAGTCGAATATCTTTTTCAAAAATTCGTTCACGTAACCAGTCTCTGGAAATAATTCCCTGAGATCTTTCCGGGCCTCGCACTTCGGGGGTATTAATTCGAGACAGACGAACTTTCTCTTTTTTCATCGTAATGTGAAAACCTACGTCAATATCGACGGTAATGGTGTCGCCATCGTATACTTTTGTGACGAATCCACGGTAATGATATAATTCTTCCATCATTTTTCTCCCTGTTGTTTTGACACTTTAAAATAAAAAATTCCTGAGCTATCAGGCATTAACTAAAAATAAGCAAACATGTCATCCCAGCATGACTCTAGCTGGAACCCAGTGACTTTGAACGAACAATCGTTACTGGATTATAATATTATCTACAATATAGATAATGAGCTCTATCATTATTACACTCGTATACGGCGTTATTTTTTATGCTTTTTAAACTTTCGTCTGGGTGGTTTCATTCCATCGGTCTGGTTGTCGCCACGACCTGCGCTTTTAATAGATGATCTATTTTTAAGTGTGGTTTTTTTATTGTTTTTAGCATCACTATTCAGTACTTTAATCTGCTTCGGTTTTTTCGGCTTCTTTGGCTTTTTCGGTTTACGCCATATACGCGACTCAGGCACATCATGACGCGGCTCAAAGCCGTCAATCAGTTTACGCTTTAATAAAGTATTAATTAAATGCTCTATGTCGGTTAATTCATCAAACTCATCCGCACTTACCAGCGACACCGCCTGTCCGCTTTCACCTGCCCGACCGGTACGGCCGATGCGATGTATATAATTTTGCGCCACCGAGGGTAAATCAAAGTTAACCACTACCGGTAACTGATCGATATCAATGCCGCGAGCTGCAATATCGGTGGCGATTAAAACCTCGATCGTCTGTGCCTTAAAATTAGCCAGTGCGGCACTACGCGCACTCTGACTTTTATCGCCATGAATGGCGGCAGCTTTAATCTTTTCAGCGCACAGATAACGGGTGAGTTTATCTGCACCTTTTTTAGTTTTACAAAACACCAGCAGTTGCTGCCATTCGTTACTTTTAATTAACTCAACCAATAAGGCCGGTTTCTGTTTCTTATCTACCGGGCATATCCACTGACTGACTGTTTTTGCCGTGGTATTTTTCGGACTCACTGAGATCTCAACCGGCTTAGTTAAAAAGCCCTTTGCAAGTTTTCTAATATCATCTGAAAAGGTGGCTGAAAATAGCAAATTCTGCCGCTGTGGGGGCAATATCGACAGTATCTTTCGAATATCATCGATAAACCCCAGATCCAGCATACGATCGGCTTCATCTAATACCAGTATTTCCAGTGACTGAAACTTAACCGCATTTTGCTGATATAAATCCAGCAACCGGCCCGGGGTGGCAACCAGTATGTCCACGCCCCGGCGTAGTGTCATCATCTGCGGGTTAATTTTCACACCACCGTATACCACCGTCGAATGCAATGGCAAATATTTCCCATAAACTTTGATATTTTCAGCAATTTGTACCGCCAGTTCACGGGTCGGGGCGAGTATTAATGCCCGTGCCTGATTAGCTTCAGCAGGTTGTCCTTTAATCAGGCGTTGTAGCAGTGGTAATACGAAACCTGCGGTTTTTCCGGTGCCGGTTTGTGCGACAGCCATCAGATCTTTGCCCTGTAATACCGCAGGCATTGCTTTTGACTGCACCGGTGTCGGCACACTATAACCCTGCTCAGCAATCGATTTAAGTATTTCAGGACTAAAACCAAAGGTGTTAAATTTTAAATCTGCGCTCATGTGTTGAGTGATCTTTTATACAGTTTAGATAGCGCTATAGCTTACATGATAGGCTTTGCAGCTGCACCCTGTAAGCCGGCTAAAATCACTATGTAACATTTACTCAATAATTTTTTTAATAGTGCTCTCAATCTGCTTAATTGGTACAGACCGAATGATGGGTTTAGTATAGAAAAGTTATTTCCCCTCCTACTTTAAAAATATAATGGGTCACTAAATGAAACAAATTCTCGAAATTCGCGACGGCTGCAACACGCCGGGGCAATTATTGCGCAGTCTGGCGTTTGCCCGCTACCTTAAAATCTACAAGCAGGAGTTTATTGCGGATTTAGAGACCCGCTCAGAACGCCGCCGCGATGAAGCTCATAATAAGATAGACTTTATTAATCAGGTCAGCACCCGGGATTTAATTAAAATTTTAGAAGCTGATGAGTTTGCAACCGGCAATAATCAGGAAAAATGCCGTGAGCTAATCCGCTTTATGGACGGCGCCTTTCACCACTACCGCGGCTCCGCCTATACCCGTCTGGTACGCCTGCAGAATGATGTCGTCTCCACTGGCCTGGAAACCACGCAGACAGTTAAAAACAAAGTGACCGATAAAGCCCATCGCCTTGCTGACCTTATTTTAGAAACCCGCCGTCAGCTCCTCGATAAAGTTAATTTAGATCAGGGCGTACGCCGTACCCCGGGGATGGATGCATCACCTAATATTACTGCGGGCGAAATTTCCGGTCATTATTTCAACTATCCGGCGGATTATTCAATCCTCGCGCATGTACCGCTGACAGTCGCCGCCGATATGAAAACCGGCGTAGATTACTCGACTCCGTCCAATAAACGCGCCAAGCCCTTTTACGAGTTACAACATAACCCGATACAACTGGATAAGTTTAAGATTGATGACTGGGTATCTGTTCCGCTACAGGTCGGCACATCATTGATTATTACCTTTATTCACAAATCCCGCGGTTGCATTGAAATGGAGCCCGGGCTGCTCAATCTGTTCCCGTTTGCCAAAATTGAAGATATTACCAGCGACCGTAAACCTGACGGAATATTTTTCTTTGGTGACCCGAATGCTGAAGAAAAAGATCTGGGTTATTACTACGATGAAAACTGTCAGCTGTTAATCGGCGTCGTACCGAATATAGATGAGCTTAAATATTTTGGTTATGCCAAAAAGCCGATTCTGACATTGCACAATGTACTGGCGATTCTTAATGGCGACCTGCCCCTGCATTGTGGCTGCACCCGTTACGTTGTGCGCTTTGATAAAGACAAGCCTTATATCGCTGAAATGCTGATTAAAGCTGATGATATGGGCAAAATCAGTTTAACCAAACTAGCCAATGACAAGGTTACCCGACCAATTTTTTGTGGTACCGAAACCGGTGCCTTCGCCTGCCTCGACGGATTTAGCGAACAGGCTAAATTGCAGATGGCCGGTCGTGAAGTCGGTTATAACAAAGACACTGGCTCGAATGCCCGCCAGATTGTGCCAGTAACCGAAGTCGATGAGCTGTATCGCAAGGACCCGCTGGATATACTGTTGTATATGAATAACTTCAAATTAATAGAACAGGGCGAAAGTACGGTGAAGGCCGATATGCATATTGAAGATGCACTTGAGCACTTTCGACTCGGCGAACGGGTGGCAGCCGGCTCTACTCAGACTCATCGCGGCGCTAAAGAAAGTAGCTACTGGGCCAACCCCTTCCCACTATTAAAAGATAATGACGACAGTATTTTACACCCGGCCCTGTTCGAGAAATTTTCTGAAAATGAGAAAGGCTTTATTGGTGATATGAATATCCTCATCAATCGCGGCGAATTAAAAGTCGGGGTTGCCCATAGCCAGCTCATGGCCGGCGTATACGAAGGCAATACCGATGATGATTTGAGTCGCTGCGGGTTTAATGATCGCGATCAGGTTGAACAGGAAGGTCCAGTTAAACTCGCTGATGATTTAATTGACCTGATAAAGTCATCAGCACTGGAAAAACGCAAGCACGCTAAGAATGCAGATAATGAAGTCAGTATCACTATCGCCCTGGTGGGTGACAGCCGTACTGGCAAATCTGAGACAGCTGAAAAAATGGAGGGAATTTTACGTTTACAACTGGTTTAATAATTATTTTCACAATAACTCCAATTTGATGCAGATCAAATTGGAGATTTTTTTGTCTAAAATTAACCACTTAAGTCATGCTATTTTTTGTCTATAAAAAAATATAGTACAAGTATTAAATATCTTTGTTGGTCGCCTCCGCATATATTCGTTATAAATAATTCAGCTTGCTTCTTTAGTAGCTTTTACCCGAAAGTAGCATCACTCACACAAGCAGCAGGAGAATAATATGATCGTTAAAGACATAATGAACGCCTCGGTTAAAACCGCAAATCCCGACACACTAATCAAAGATATTGCATCACTCATGTGCTTTAACAAAATTTCTGGTGTACCGGTTATTGACAGTAACGAGAAACTGGTTGGCGTGTTATCTGAAAAAGACATTTTAAAAGCCATGTTCCCAGACGTAGAACAATTTATGCAGGAAGGTGCAAAACCGGATTTCGAATCGATTGAAGCCGATTATAAAACACTGCTTGATAAAAAAGCCGAAGATTTTATGACACAGACCGTTGCCTCAGTTGATTCTGATATGCCTTTATTAAAAGCCGCATCGCTGATGTGCGTTAAAAAAATTCGTCGTATACCGGTAACCGACAGTGATAATAAGTTAATTGGCATTATCAGTATTGGTGATGTACATAAAGCCATATTCCAGGAGTGCTTAATGAAAAGCAATTCAGAACAGGCTGCCTAATTTATTAACCAACAAAACACTTACATGATTTAAATCATAAGCACGGCGTGTGAATTATGATTTAATCATGTAACGTTTTTTAAGTAATATGGTTAGTATCAATGCGTCATTTATATTGCTCTCTTTATAAAATCGAGACATCGATTACAGTCTTTTTACATAAAGTCTTAAGTTCATTCAGTAATAACAAAAATCCGTCCCACTACCGTTATTCTCAAAAATAGAATACCCCTGAATTAGTGCTGCCCAGTTAACTTCAGGGTCACGTCATTCTCGAATGTTTGTGCCGGCTTAATTACTGGTTATATAAAGTCTATAATATTTTTTTGTAAAGCGACTAATCAGTCAGTTTAATAAGATGCCATTAGTAAATATGTAGGTGCGAATAAATTCGCATCTACAATAAATAAGTTTGTTTGAGTATTCTTTATTTCCGTCTCAGTAATAACGGAACAACAATGTAATACACCACGACGGTTAACATTCCTGCTGTCTTTTAATATTCAAATAAATTCACTCAAATATTCTGGCACTCGAGTTTCCAGCCAGTACTCCGGTTTCATTACGCTGCCACCAATAAATCCAACATGTCCTCCGTGACGGCTTAATTCCATCACCGTGGTGGCAGACAGCTCAGAATTATCAGGAATAATGTCCGCCGTCATAAACGGATCATCCAGTGCCTGCAAAATCAGACTGGGACTCGAAATGCTTTTCAAATACTGACGCGCACTTGAGCGCCGATAATAATCATCCACTCCCGTAAAATTATGCAACGGTGCGGTTACCCAGTCATCAAATTGCCAGAAGGTTTTCAATTGATTAATACTTTCTGTGTTTAAATTAATTAATTTTTCATAATCATGCTGGCCGGCTTTCAATCGCAGCTTAGCCTTTAAATGCTTTAATAAATAAGCCTGATATATTTTTGAAAAACCCTTATTCAATCTATCAGCACATGCACTTAATAACATCGGCGCACAAACACTCACTACTGCTTTAAATACGGATTCAGTTGCCAGCTCAGCCTGCAATTTTAATAACATATTGCCCCCCAGCGAAAAACCCACGGCAGCTAAAGGAGCATCTTTATATTCTTTCTGCAGCCAGTTCAATAGTTGTTTTGCATCTCCGGTTTCACCACTATGATAGCTACGGGGTAGACGATTAGCTCTATCGGAACAACCTCTGAAATGCATTAACAACCCTGTCCATCCGTGTTTTTTTATTGCCAGCATCATACCCTTTGCATAGGGCGAGTGAATTGAACCTTCGAGTCCATGAAAAATAATTACAATGGGTTTTAATGGCTGTGATGCAGATGGCTTATCGGTCCAGATCAAATCAACAAAATCACCATCGTCCAGCTCCAGCGTTTGCGCCACACCCGCAAAGGCCAGATGGTTACGCATAAAAGTCGGCAGCAGTGTTTGCAGGTGACTATTGCCTAAACCGGTTGCGGGTGTAAACTGACTATCAATTATCATTGCTTGTATTTATATTTTTGCATACGCCTATTATAAAGGGCTTTTTAAAATTGACTACCACTGAACGTATCGCTCACTCATGCTGACATTACCCGCATCCCTAAAAGCCTGGTCATCTGCTGACTTTACCCGCACCTTTAAGCGTGAAGTCTCTGCACTCGACCATCATCAGTTACCCTTACAACAGGGGCTGTCTTTAAGCAGTTATGTAAGTGATGACAAGCCCAGTGCCATAATCAACAGAATGCAGGAAGACGCTAGTTTCATTACACTTTATACGGGCATTTTCTATACCGGCATCATTGCGGGTTGCAGTTGCTCAGATGACCCGACACCGCAGGACACTCAGAATGAATTTTGTGAATTACGCTTTATCATCAACAAACACACCGCTGAAACCCGGGTGACTCTGATAGACGATTAATTCGGGCTAGTATATCGCTGCCTATACCGTTAAAATCAGTCAATATAATTAAAACTCAATCATAGATAGAATCAGAGAGACGCATTCAGATGGGCAGACATTTCGAAAACCGTAAAGCTTCAATGGCTAAAACACAGGGTGCAAAAGCCAAACTCTACTCACGCTACGGTAAAGAGCTTTATGTATGTGCTAAAAATGGTGGTGCTGATGCTGACAGCAATTTAACGCTACGGCGTTTAATTGAGAAAGCCAAAAAAGACCAGGTGCCGGCCCATGTAATAGACAATGCCATGAAAAAAGCCGCAGGCGGTGCAGGCGAAGATTTTGCACTCGCTCAATACGAAGGATTTGGCCCCGGTGGTTGCATGGTTATCGTCGACTGCCTGACCGATAATAATAACCGTACCTTTACCGATGTGCGTCAGTGCTTTGTAAAAAATCACGCCAAAATCGGCACTCAGGGCACGGTTAGCCACATGTTCGACCATCAGGCGATTTTCGCATTTAAGCATGATGATGAAGAAGCCGTGCTCGAAGCCTTAATGGAAAAAGACGTCGATGTGGCGGATATTGAAGGCGAAAACGGTATGATATCAGTACTTGCACCCAATACTGAGTTTAATAAAACCCGCACTGCCTTACTCGACGCCTTCCCCGAAATCGACTTTGAAATGGATGAGATTACCTACCTGCCACAAACCACCTGCAGCGTTACCGGTGAAGATGTGGAATTCTTTGATGCTTTTATTGCTGCCTTAAATGACTGTGATGATGTGCAGCATATTTATCATAACGCGGAATTTGAAGATTAACTGAGTTGTGGTTAGCGGACTTTAAATTAACCCGGCTCAGTAACCATAAACTTTAACCAACCAGCATGTGAATAATACCCCCTATATGACTGCCACCCTCGACAAACCACTTTTAGTCAACCGCCTGGAATATATTTTACCGGCCGCTTGCGTACTCCATGAAAAAGAAGATTTACATCCCTACGAATGCGATGGCTTATCCGCCTACCGTAATCTGCCACTGGCAGTGGCGTTACCTGAAACTATTGAACAGGTACAGGCAATATTAAAGCTTTGCTACGAACTTGATGTACCCGTCGTAGCACGGGGTGCCGGCACCGGTTTATCCGGCGGCGCACTTCCCCTGTCTGATGGTATTTTACTGAGTCTGGCCAAGTTCAAAGATATTATTGATATCGACCCGGTGCAGTGCATTGCACGGGTACAGCCCGGCGTACGCAACCTGGCCATTTCGCAGGCGGTTGAACAGTATGGTTTGTATTATGCACCTGACCCGTCTTCACAAATTGCCTGCACCATTGGTGGCAATGTGGCGGAAAATTCCGGCGGTGTGCACTGTCTTAAATACGGCTTAACCGTGCATAATATTCAACAGTTAAAAATTATCACTATGGAGGGTGAGCTACTGACCATTGGCGGTAGCGGGCTGGATTGTGCCGGTTATGATCTACTGGCGTTAATGACCGGCTCCGAAGGTATGCTCGGCATCATCGTTGAAGTTAGCGTTAAACTTTTACCGAAACCGGAATCGGCAAAAGTTTTACTGGCCGCCTTCGATGACTTAATTAAGGCTGGTGAAGCAGTCGGCAATATTATCTCCGAAGGCATTATTCCCGCCGGCCTGGAAATGATGGACAAGCTCGCCATTAAAGCCGCCGAAGACTTTGTACACGCCGGTTACCCTACGGATGCAATGGCTATTTTATTATGCGAACTGGATGGCAGCAGCGCCGAAGTCGACGAAAATATTAGCACCGTGCAAAATGTATTAACGCGCAGCGGTGCCACTGAAGTACGACTGGCAAAAGATGAAGCCGAGCGCATGAATTTCTGGAAAGGTCGTAAAGCCGCCTTCCCCGCCGTCGGCAGAATATCGCCGGATTATTATTGCATGGACGGCACTATTCCACGCAAACATCTACCACAGGTTTTAAAAACCATGGCAGAATTATCTACCGAATATAACTTACCCGTTGCCAATGTTTTTCATGCAGGTGACGGCAACTTACATCCTTTAATTTTATACGATGCGAATATTCCAGGAGAACTGGAACGCACAGAAGAGTTCGGTGGAAAAATTTTAGAACTGTGCGTTAAAGTCGGCGGCAGCATTACTGGCGAGCATGGCATTGGAATAGAAAAAATCAATCAGATGTGTGTACAGTTTGATGCTATGGAGTTAACCCAGTTTCATGCTATTAAAGAAGCCTTTGATAAAAAAGGTTTACTGAACCCGGGTAAAGCGGTACCAACCTTACACCGCTGCGCTGAATTTGGTGCCATGCATGTACACCATGGCGAGTTATCGCACCCTGAACTGGAGCGGTTTTAACATGCAACAAGATTTTTTATCTCAAATTAACTGCCATCACGATAACTTACAAAATTCG
>CAZHEA010000037.1:0-29515 GCA_964531165.1 uncultured Thiotrichaceae bacterium | reverse complement strand
CCTGTGACTTCCACCTCCGGAGGGTGGCACTCTATCCAGCTGAGCTACGGGCGCAGGCGACGCAGTATATCAGAATAAGTTTATTCGACAATCTATGTCTACTGACTTCCTGCTCAGGCAGGTGAGATAATTGGAATCTGTCAGCGTTCTGAAATATAATGTGCAGTCTTTACAAAACCAATAATCAGAGATATAGCCCATGCCAAGCTCAAAAATCATCTATACCGAAACTGACGAAGCCCCCGCTTTAGCAACCTATTCCCTGCTGCCTATTGTGCAGGCGTTTACACGTGCTGCGGGTGTCGATGTTGAGACTCGGGATATTTCACTGGCAGGCCGAATTTTAGCGAATTTCCCCGATAATTTAAAAGATGAGCAAAAGCAGAGCGATGCACTGGCTGAGTTGGGAGAACTGGCGAAAACGCCGGATGCAAATATTATTAAATTACCGAATATTAGTGCCTCTGTTCCACAGTTAAATGAGGCAATTAAAGAATTACAGTCTCTGGGCTACGCTGTGCCGGATTTCCCGGAAGCCCCGCAAAATGATGCGGAACAGGCCATTAAAGCTCGTTATGCCAAAGTGCTGGGCAGTGCGGTAAACCCGGTGTTGCGTGAAGGTAATTCAGATCGTCGGGTTGCGGCGCCGGTTAAAGAGTATGCACAGCAACATCCCCATTCTATGGGTGAGTGGAGTGGCGATTCAAAATCTCACGTGGCTTCAATGTCAGCGGGTGATTTTTATGGCAGTGAGCAATCGGTTGTAATTGAAGCTGCTGGCGATGTGAAAATTGAACTGCTGAGTGAAAGTGGTAGCACGCAGGTATTAAAAGAAAAAACGTCGGTTCTGGCGGGTGAAGTGATAGATGCCTCGGTGATGAGTCGTAATGCTTTATGTGACTTTTTTGAACAGCAGATGCAGGAAGCAAAAACCCAGGGCATTTTATTGTCTCTGCATTTAAAGGCCACCATGATGAAGGTGTCCGACCCGATTATGTTTGGCCATGCGGTTAATGTTTATTACCAAGATGTATTTGTAAAACACCGTGAAGTTTTTGAAAAACTGGGTGTGGATACGCGCAATGGTCTGGGCGATGTTTACGCAAAAATTGCCGGCTTGGCGGATGATCAGCGTAAGCAAATTGAAGATGATATTCAGGCGGTTTATCAGACGCGACCTGAACTGGCGATGGTGAATTCAGATAAGGGTATTACTAACCTGCATGTACCCAGTGACGTGATTGTTGATGCATCGATGCCTGCGGCTTTACGTTCATCCGGAAAAATGTGGGGCACAGATAATAAATTACACGATACGCTAGCGATGATTCCCGACCGTTGTTATGCGGGTATTTATCAGGAGGTATTTGTATTTTGTAAGCAGCACGGTGCATTTGATGTCACCACCATGGGTAACGTAAGCAACGTGGGGCTGATGGCGCAAAAGGCTGAAGAGTATGGTTCGCATGATAAGACGTTTCAAATCCCTGAGAACGGCACGGTAAAAGTTACGGATGCCGCGGGTAATACGTTAATGGAGCATAAAGTTGAAAGCGGTGATATCTGGCGCATGTGCCAGACCAAAGATTTACCGATTCAGGACTGGGTTAAACTGGCGGTAAATCGTGCGAAGGCAACCGGCCAACCAGCTATTTTCTGGTTAGATAAAAACCGCGCACATGATGCCAATATTATTGCCAAAGCGGAAACGTATTTAAAAGATCACGATACTTCCGGCCTGCAAATAAAAATCATGTCACCGGTGGATGCGATTCGTTATACCTTAGACAGAGTGAAAGCCGGTGAGAATACAATCTCTGTAACCGGAAATGTACTGCGTGATTACTTAACTGATCTATTTCCAATTTTAGAATTAGGTACCAGTGCAAAAATGTTATCGATTGTACCGTTACTTGCCGGGGGTGGATTATTTGAAACTGGTGCCGGTGGTTCAGCACCAAAACATGTGCAGCAGGTATTAGATCAAAATCATTTACGCTGGGATTCGCTGGGAGAGTTTTTAGCGATTGCGGTTTCGCTGGAAGATCTGGCAGAAAAAACTAAAAGTTCTTCAGTAAAAGTTTTAGCTGAGGCATTAAATAAAGCCAATAGCTTATTTTTAACCAATAATAAATCCCCATCACGTAAAGTGGGTGAGCTTGATACCCGTGGCAGTCATTTTTATTTAGGCATGTATTGGGCACAGGCACTGGCTGAACAAACCGATGATAAAGCGTTACAGGAAAAATTTACTCCAGTGGCTAAACAGCTCACTGAAAATGAAAATAAAATAGTTGATGAGTTAAATGCGGTGCAGGGTAAGCCAGTTGATATCGGTGGTTATTACCATTCAGATAAAGTGAAAATTTCAAATGTTATGCGTCCGAGTGTTAGTTTGAACGCAGTGATTGATAGCATTTAATGGGTTTAAAAAAATTGCTTCAGAAATGGGGCGATTTTTTTTACACTTTGAATTTAAAAAACCACGTCACGATTATTACTTCAGTTTAATCATAAAAAAATCAAAAGCTTATGTTTCTGGCATTGTTATTGCATTTTTAGTTAAACTTAATAAAGATAATTAAATGAAATTAAAAATCAGGAATATAATAATGAAAAATAACGGATTAATATCGATTTCGATAAAAACACTTTTTATATCAGGTCTTTTGTTAAATTCACTACCGGCTTTTTCCAGTTCAAGCCTTACCTCTGAAAGGACATTTGCAGAGGGTGACTACACACTGAATGGTACAAATGGTTTAATTGCCACCGGTGGGGGATATGACAATACGTCTGGAGGTGCTGACATTGATACCTCTTATCTCGCGAACGGTGGTTCTATTGCGGGTGTGTCAGGATTTGTCGGCTCTGATTTAGAGTTTATTTCTTATAATGAAGATCAGTTTTTCGGTCAGGTTAGTTCCGGTGCGCGTGTTTCAGACCCATTTAATCAGCTTGCTTTAGTACAGGCCGATGGTGAAGCAGGACTTAATTTTTCGTTTGAAATTGCTACGGAACATACGTATACGCTTACTGGAAACACTTCAATTATAGGTGGCGGTCGTTTAAGCATATTATTTGATTCGGTTGAGTTTACCCAGTTAGATGACACATTCAGTCTTAGCGGCACACTCGCTGCGGGTACATATAGTTTCAGCTCTTATAGCATTGCTGCGCTGAGTGATATTGGTCGGGTCAATGCCTCTTATGATTTTGACTTACAGTTATATGATGTTTCAGCGGTACCTGTTCCTGCTGCTTTCTGGTTGTTTGGGTCAGGCTTGATTGGCCTGGCTGGGCTTGCCCGAAAACGAAAATAATTAATTTTGACAGGTCAGAATTAGACCGGCACTGATTTATATCTGTGCCGGTTGCGTAAAGACTAAGCTTAAGATATGAACCGATCGAGTGAACGGTAAGATATTGCTTCACTTAAATGTTTTGAGCTTATTTTTTCTGCATTATCCAAATCAGCGATGGTGCGGCTCATGCGCAAAATTCTGTGATAAGCTCGTGCAGATAATTTTAATTTTTCCATTGCCTGATCCAACAACTTGATTTCAGTATTGTGTAACACGCAATAAGTATCTGTTTCACGGCTACTCAGCTCAGCATTGGTTTTTCCACAACGTTGCATCTGTTTTTCAAAAGCAAGCATAACGCGTTTTTTTATCGTCATACTGCTTTCAGTTTTTTCATTGTTTTTGATTAATATTTTGCGATCAATCGCCGGTACTTCAATGTGAATGTCTATGCGGTCTAGCAGTGGTGCAGAAATTCTTGAGCGATGTTTTCGTTGTTGTTCAGGGGTGCACTGACATAAAGATTTACCGTCACAATTGTAACCCTGCGGACATGGATTCATCGCCGCAATTAATTGAAAGTTAGCGGGGAACTCTGATTGTCTGGCGGCTCTTGAGATAGTGATGCTACCGGTCTCTAATGGTTCGCGTAATACATCAAGTGTGTGACGATCAAATTCGGTGAGCTCGTCCAAGAACAATACGCCATTGTGTGCCAGTGATATTTCCCCCGGTTTTGGAATCGAGCCGCCTCCTACTAGCGCTACACCGGATGCGGTGTGGTGCGGAGCACGAAATGGTCGTTGCCCCCAGTCTTTTATGTCAAATCCCTGGTGACTGATAGAGCGTATGGCAGCAGTGTCGATGGCCTGTTGCTCGGTGAGCGCAGGGAGTAAACTGGACAGGCGCGAGGCAAGCATGGTTTTGCCGGTACCGGGCGGGCCGACCATTAACATGTTATGACGGCCGGCTGCAGCAATTTCCAGAGCACGTTTTGCACGGTGCTGGCCTTTGACATCCTGCATATCGAGAGCATGAGATAATGGCGTGGGCGGCGCAATCTGCGGGCGCTGCAAGTCCTGTTGTTGGTGTAGGTAGCGGCATATATCAAGTAAATGACTGGCCTGTAAAATATCAGCCTGTTTGATGAGTGCGGCCAGAGTGGCGGAAACCAGTGGTAGGACTAAAGTATGATTTAACTGTTTTGCGCCCATGGCCACCGGCAGTGCTCCGGTTACTGGCCTTAACTCGCCACTCAGTGCGAGCTCGCCGTGAAATTCTAATGTCGACAGGTTATCTGTAGGAATTTGACCGGCTGCAGCGAGGATGCCGATAGCGATGGGTAGATCGTAACGTCCGCCATCTTTAGGCAAATCAGCCGGTGCGAGATTGATGGTGATGCGCTGCATCGGGAAATCGAAGCCAGAATTTAGAATGGCTGCTCGAACCCGATCTTTGCTTTCGCGTACTGCCGCTTCAGGCAGGCCGACAATGGAGAGGGCCGGCAAACCACTGGAAATATGAACTTCTACGCTGACGGGTAGTGCGGTGACGCCACTCAGGGCCTGAGTGTTGATAGACGCATATGACATGGATTCCTTTCCTCATAATGTTTATCAAAATAGGTATTAAATGTTAAGAATGATATCGACTCTTACAAATTAGTGTTAAAAAAGTATGTGCTAAAAATAACTAAGCGAGGTGTCTAGCGCTGTTCCAGATCATTAATTTTAGTTTCGAGTTCTTTAAGTTGCTGCAGTGTACGTGCAAGCAACGCACTTTGTACATCAAACTCTTCCCGGCTAACCAGGTTCATCTGCCGGAGACTGGACTCAAGAACGGCACGAATATTGTTTTTCGCATCCGCCTGTAAAGTTTTCAACCCATCAGGTAGTGATGATGAAAGTTTATCGACAAGGTCATTGAAGTTCTGGTTATTAATCATCTGAGTTCCCCAAAAGTTTTGATAATTGTACAGCAAATAACATGCACCTGCTTTGTGCAAATAATGGCACCAAAATAGTGCGTTAGATAAAATAATGCTGCGTTGTGGTGCGCGTCAGGTGTGTATGACGGATGATTAGTGTATTAGTAAAGTATTTAACTTGTTGAATTTATAGGTTTTATTCTAGTTGGCACGTCTACTGCTGTGCTCCTGATAACAATTTGTAAACATAATCAGGGGTCAAACATGAAAAAGCTAAACGTTTTAGCAATTAGCGCAGCAGTAGCTGGTGCATTATTAAGTGGTACGGCAGCGGCTGGTATTACCGGTAATTTGGGTGCAACTTCAAATTATATGTGGCGTGGTACAACTCAAACAGCTGGCGCTGCTGCTATCTCAGGTGGAGTTGATTATTCACATGACTCTGGTATCTACGCAGGCATTTGGACATCAAATACTTCATTTGGTTCACCAGAAACTGATTACTATGCAGGTTTTGCCGGTAAAGCAGGAAGCTTTAGCTATGACATCAGTGTAATTGATTACACTTATTCTCAGGCGGATAACATTGACTGGCTTGAGATTGATCTTGGCGGTGGTATTGGTGATTTTTCTTTCAATGTCGCGTTTACGAATGATATTTTTGGTACTGATACTGATGCAGTCTACATAGAAGGCGCGTATGACATTGCATTAAGTAAAGAAATAACTCTGAAGTTGCATATTGGTAGCTATGATTTTGATGACGAAGCTGCAGCCGCTTTTGATAGTTATATTGACTATAGCGCAACCATTTCTAAGGGTGATTGGAGCTTCAGCTTAAGTGATACTGATCTTGACTCAAATAATTTCAACGATGGCGATTTTGTTTTTGTTGTTTCCTGGGGTATGGAAGTAGATCTTTAATTAAAAAGGCTGCTTAATTTTTTAACAGCTCCTTCGTTTGTAAGGAGCTGAATTTAAGGTGATTCGTATGAAATTAATTTCTGCAATTATTAAACCCTTCAAGCTGGACGATGTGCGCGAAGCATTATCAGAAATCGGCGTGCAGGGTATTACCGTGACTGAAGTGAAAGGCTTTGGTCGTCAAAAAGGTCACACTGAGTTATATCGTGGTGCTGAATATGTTGTTGATTTCCTTCCCAAGGTAAAACTGGATGTGGCGGTTGATGACGGCATTGTTGAACAGGTGATTGAAGCCATTCGTAATGCAGCTAACACGGGCAAAATTGGCGATGGCAAAATATTTGTTTATCCGGTTGAGCAGGTTATTCGCATCCGTACCGGCGAAAGCGGTCCTGAAGCACTTTAATTTTTATTGAGGGTATACAAAGTGGAAAATCAAATTTTCGAACTTCAATATGCAATGGACACCTTTTACTTCCTGGTGTGCGGTGCATTAGTTATGTGGATGGCCGCTGGCTTCGCAATGTTAGAAGCGGGTCTGGTTCGTTCAAAAAATACAACTGAGATTTTAACCAAGAATGTCGCGTTATTCGCGATTTCCTGCATTATGTATCTGGTTTGTGGTTATGCAATTATGTATGACGGTGGCTTTATGCTGGCGGGTATTGCACTGGATGGTGCAGCAAATGCAGATGGGCTTACTGCTGCAGTTTTAGCTGAGTCTAAAGAGGCTGGCTTTGACGGTGGTTCTGTTTACTCTAACGCATCAGACTTCTTCTTCCAGGTCGTTTTCGTAGCAACCGCTATGTCAATTGTATCTGGTGCAGTCGCTGAACGCATGAAACTATGGGCATTTCTGGCATTTGCAGTAGCAATGACCGGTGTGATCTATCCACTGGAAGGTTCATGGACATGGGGTGGCGCAGCCGTATTCGGCATGTACACTCTGGGTGATCTTGGCTTCTCTGATTTTGCAGGTTCAGGTATCGTACACATGGCCGGTGCAACAGCTGCATTAGCGGGTGTTTTACTGTTAGGCGCTCGTAAGGGTAAATACGGTGCGAATGGTCAGATTAATCCTATTCCAGGTGCAAACTTACCGATGGCAACATTAGGTACATTCATTTTATGGATGGGCTGGTTTGGCTTTAACGGTGGTTCAGTGTTAAAGCTGGGTGATATCGCAAGTGCAAACTCGGTAGCAATGGTGTTTTTAAATACTAATGCTGCAGCGGCGGGTGGTGCAATTGCAGCATTGGTCGTAGCGCGTCTGATGTTTGGTAAAGCGGATTTAACCATGCTGTTAAACGGCGCACTGGCGGGTCTGGTTGCGATCACGGCTGAGCCTTCAACACCTACTGCATTACAGGCAACCCTGTTTGGTGCAATTGGTGGTGTATTAGTGGTATTCAGTATCATCACGCTTGATAAGATGAAGATCGATGATCCGGTTGGTGCGATTTCAGTACACGGTACCTGTGGTTTATTAGGTCTGTTACTGGTTCCATTAACCAATGACGGCGCTTCATTCTCAGGCCAGTTGATTGGTGCAGCAACTATCTTTGCATGGGTATTTGGCGCTAGCTTCGTCGTCTGGATGGTACTTAAGACGATTATGGGTCTGCGTGTAAGTGAGGAAGATGAATACGAAGGAATGGATTTAGTTGATTGCGGTATGGAAGCTTATCCTGAATTTACAACCAAATAGCGTGGTTGGTAAATACCAGTAAAGAGGACTCCTGCTGGTTTGTGGTCGAAGCCGGTGCAATAGCACCGGCTTTTTTTATGCGGTAAGATAATGTGAATGAAATAAAACTTAGATAAAATGAATATGCTAAAAAATATTGTGATGTTGTATTGTGTTTACGCGGGTAGTCTCAGCGCCGAGATATATAAGTGGGTGGATGATCAGGGTAATGTACATTATGGTGATAAGCCGGTCACTAACTCTGAAGAGCTGCAAGTCAATATAGAAAATAAAGGTAATGTTAAAATAAGTAATCAAAGGGAAAAAAATCGTCAGAAGTTGCTCGATGCTTATGCAGAAGATCAGGCGCGTGAAACCAAAGAAAAAGAGAAGTTGAGAAACAAAAAGAAAAAAAGAAAGGCCAGCTGTATCAATTCAAAAGACAGCCTTAGACGATATGAAAGGGCTAGCTCACTTTATAATCTGGATAAAGACGGCAACCGGGTAACCATGTCTAACGATCAGCGTGATAGAGCGACCAATCGGCTAAAAGCTTATATTGGAAAATACTGTAAGTAATAAACAGTATTTATTTTGTTGTAAGTTAAAATAATCTAGCCGATTTTTCTAAGAGGTGTTTTAACTGTTGGCCGGGTGAACAAAGTATCATGTTTATAAATACTGGATAATCCACGACTCAGTTCAACTGAAAATTCAGCCGCATCTTTTTCAAGTTTCTTAATACCTTTCCGGTTTACAAAAATAAGCATACCTGTGTCCATGTTAATAACGGATAAGCGTAGTCGTCTTGGCGGGGTAATGTCATCAATAAAAATTTCACACCAGACACCGGGCTTTATGGAAGGCGGTAAAGACGCTATTTTCTTTATGGCGCTGTTATTGTCAGATATGTTTGTATTGGGTGAAAAGGTTGAGCCACTCAGTGTGTGATTGAAATGTGCAATTAAATATTTTATTGCTGTTTCAACGGTATCAGCATGATTGTATTGCATAAGAAATTTATTGTTTTTTCTAACAATATTCATAAAATTTATTTTAAGATTATTATGTTGCTGCTTAGAGTCAATGCGTTGTATTGAGCTAAGAAGTTCACAGTATACATTTATAGACTCGCACCATTGATTGCTGTTTTTGCCATAGGACTTCAAAATAAAGAACAGGGCTACAGGCCATAGTTTAAGTGTCAAATCCTGACAGGCTGCGGGAATGTCATGGCCATGAATGCATTGCTTAATGGTTGAGTTAATGAGTTGTTTCAGCTGGGTCTGGTGGTTATGTGCAGGCTGCGCTGGCTTTTTAAATAAGGCAGCACATAGTTTATCAAGCTGTAAGTTGGTAGCGCTAAAACTGGTTACACCAAGAGATGAGTTTAGCAACTCTGACAGTATATACTCAGTTTTTAGAATGGTCGGAATATGGTTTTTGGCGAGAACCGATATTTTTTTTGTTATGGCTAATATATAGCGCGCAGGATGTTTTGGATTAGCGATAAAATGCGGATCTTCGATGCTTAGTTTATGTATAGGAAGCTGTAAACGCAACAAGGCTATTTTAAGCTCAGCCGGCATTGTGGGGTCACTGCTAATCGTATTGAATAGATGCTCAATAAATTCAGATTGTTTGTCAATCATAATCTGTAACCGCTAATAAATGTGTAAGACATAAAATGTGTCTTACGGATTAATGCTCACGTAAGTTATGGATGACGTCCATACCAGCCAAATGGGCATGCAAATAAACAGGCCTGACCTGTTTTATGTGTGCTGGATGTGTTGTCCAGTCTTCGCATTTGCTCATTTAAAAGTAGTAAAACTATACTTCGGTGGTGCTGGATAGAGAGTTGATGACCATTCCAAGTGCATGGTCAAATGCTGAGTGGTCAGCAATGATTTGCGATGTATCTGCTGTCAGTTCCTGGGTAAATTTCAGTGCGTCTTTTTCAATCACTTTTACACCAATCCGGTCAACAAAAACCAGCTTGGCTTCTTCCATAATAATGACGGATAGTTTAACCCGGCGTGCGGCTGAATCTTCTCCGTTATACACTTTAAACCAGACGCCAGGGCGTACTTCTCTGGGTAGTTGTGCAATTTTTTCGCGAGCGATATTAGCCTGTTCAAGCAACGGGTCTATTATCTCATCTTCTATCTCAATAACAGGTTCAATCAGTTCGGCCTGCATTTCATTGTATTCTTCAGAGTCATCATCAACTGTTACAAAGTAGCTGCTGTCAACTGATATGTTGTCCGGATTAAAGGGGCTATCCTGAAGTGTATCTTCGAAATTAATTAAAACATTATTAATTTCAGTTTCAATTTCTACGGGGTTTTGTGGTGTTTCCAGCAGGCTGGAGTGCATAACACCTAGGGTGTCATCTTTTTCTGTGTTGACTTTGTTATAAGCATGGGATGATTCAATGGGCTGCAGTAATTGAATTATATTGTTTACTGTTTTAACCGATTCACGCCAGTCTTCACTGTTTTTTCCATATTTTATATAGCGATGAAACATCAGTGTTGACCAGTTTTTAAGAATTAAATTTTGTGCAATTTTTGGTAGGGGTTTATCCATTACATGATATTGTAACTCCGCCAGTACGACTTCCCTTGCGTGGGTGTGGAGCACGATTTTTTGAGTTTCTTTTTCTTTTTTAGCGGTACGATTTATTTCTTCTAGTTCAATGTTTTCAAGTTGAGCTTCTGCGGTTTCAAAGCTATTGTTGTCAATATCAAAATCATTGAGCAGTGTTTCTACAACTGAAGCCAGAGATGCAAATAGACTGTCATCATCTGAGGCTAGTCCACGCCCTAAATGTGCGATTAAATTTAGCGTGACTCTGCATGGGTGTTCGCCATCCGCAAAAAAATTACTATCTAACATGGCGACTTTGATCACCGGAATTTGCAAACGCAGCAGAAGGTTGGTCACCGCTTCAGATATACTGATGTCTTCAATAATGGCATCAAATAACATTTCAATAAAATCGATGGTTTTTTCATCGACCTGATTAACCTGCTTGGTGATGGCTCCGCCGTTTCGGCTACCCATGTCTGCAAGTAAAGCACGTTTAAAGTCAGCGGCGTCTATTTGTTCAATAGGCGAGCTGGATTGAGCTACATTATGCTGCAGATTAGATAGTGCATGCATCACATCGCGGCGGTCATAATATTGCATGCCGTTAGTTGTGGGTGCGTTATTTGCGGTCGTGAAAGAGGCGGGGATGCCCGGTCCGCTTGCAGTGAGTTCGCCATTAATAAACTGGCTGACTACACGATGCACATCCTGGTGAGTGCCCGCTGGGGCTGCAGCATTAGCAGCAGTATTATGTGAAGTGTTAACGGGGGCGCTATGATGTAAGCCGGAAAAATTATCTGTCGGTCCGCTTGTAGAGACAGGTTGTTGAGAAGAGTTTGTGCCGCCCTGATGATGTGCGCTATTACTGAATGTCGGCGCCTGGCCCGGATTGTATGTCGGGTTTTCTAAATAAACCGCATCGGTTTCAGCCGGAGATTCTTCTATTGCCGGTGGCGGAGTGTTTGTGGCTGGCGTTTGCGTGGCGCTGCCGAGCTTGATTTGAGGGAGAATGCCCTGGTCAATAAATAACTGATTAAGTTTCAGGTAGAGTGGCTCTAAATTTAAAATCACTTCCTGATCAAATAACTTGTAAAGTACCAGCTTATTGTTGGTCGATAATTCTATTTCGGTAAGGGCTTCTTTAAATGATTCACAAATGTTTTTAGGCGCCAGTGCGTCTTTGCTGAATATGTTGGATGACTTCAGGGATAAAAATTCAATCCGGGCTTCAAGATGGTTTACCGCTTCACCATACAGGTGCATGGCTTTAGAGTGCATGGCGGTAACTGCAACCATTTCTTCCATTTCATCCTGATCAACCAGACTGAGTTCGTCTTCAAGAATGTTGTCTTTGTCTTTGGTCTTTTTAGTGCTGGGTTGTAAGTAAACTTTTAGATTGTCAGCAAAGTTCTGGCCGATATGTTTGCGCTCTGTGCGCAGCATGCGCATGGTGTCAAAATATTGATTCTGATCTTCATTGGAGTCGGCATTTTCGGCAAGTTGAAATAACATGTCGTCGGCACCATCGAACATCCGTCCGATCAATTCGGAAAGCTCTTCATTAAGGCAGCGTGCAATTTGGCTGATAAGTGGTTTCAGTGTATCACCTGATTTTTGGCCTGATTCCGGGCCTGATGATTTGCCTGAGTTTTTAAATTGATGAATTATCGCGCTCATGTACTCTATCCAAAAACAGGATTTTAATTATAGAATAACACTATGAATTCCAAGCTTGGTTTTCCAGTCCATAGAAAGTTGCTATAGGGTTGCGTTAGTGCGCATCTTCTTTTAAGAAGGGTATACCTTCGGATGCTTTTAACATTTGAGCTGGTAGCAGATTATCAGTCTGACCATAGTATTCAATTTAGTTGCTTTATGTTGATCTGTCGTAAGTCGGTTCACAAATTATCTTTGTGCTTTAAAGCTATTTCTATACTGTCTATTAATCTTTTACATGATTTAGTTTAGCTATTTGTATATATATTTATAGCTTAATCAGATGTGGCTTCACATATAAGCGATGAATGGTGTGTCGATGAGGCAACGATTCTTTATCAAACTCGCGGACAGATAATATCCAGTACTTCACCGGCCTGCTCCCATGCCTGCTCCATCACTTCCGGTAGAATTTTTAAATCCAGGCCGGTAATTTCCAGCGATTTGGGTTCAAACCCCGGGTAGTCTTCGAGTATGTGTTCATTTATTTCAATGTCCGGTTCCAGTGCATTAACTATGCAGTTGGCAATATGGACAATAGAGGCCTCCATGCGGTGGTTTTTGGCTTTAAGAGGGGTGTGATGATAGGCCACAACATCTTTTAATGTATCAGACAGTTTCCAGGCGCTGATGAGTGCCGCCCCTACATCGGCGTGGGTAAAGCCAATAATCTCCTTTTCAGAGTGAAACAGTTGTCCGTCAGAGTCAGCGGCTGCGATCAGTACCTGTTGTGAGAGTTCAGGCTCTTTAAAATAGAGAACTAACTTACCAATGTCATGCAACATGCCGGCGACAAACAGGCGTTCACCGTGAAGAATATTGCAGTGTTTGGAGAGCAGGCGGGAAACTATGCCGGTATGAACGCTGTGTCGCCAGAAGAGGTCGATATCAATAAGCTGGTTAGGGATACGTTTGAACGTGTCGACAGCGGATGTAGCCAGCACCAGATTTCGTAGGTCATCTTCACCTACGATTGAAACTGCCCGGCTAACTAGTTCGACTTTAGAGGCTAATGAATAATATGCGCTGTTTACGATTCGCAGTATTCGTGCGGTGAGTGCGGGGTCATGACTGATAATGTCGCCAAGTTGTCTGGCGTTGTGGTTAGGATCTTCGAGTATCTGTGATACGCGAATATAAATTTCCGGTAAAGAAATAAGTTTGACGACGCCTTTTACAAGGTCTTCGGGTTTGCGAGCCATTTTTATCCCTGATTATGCGGTGACAAAATTTATCCGGTTACAACCGGCTGTATTGGGTTTTTATATGATGATAATGGCTCAGTTATGACAAAATTTCTAGCAAACCATAAAAAAACACCAATATTTCTGTAATTTTACCGTTGTCGGCTCGATATTTTGATATTTAGTGGGAAATGGCTGCACGAGCAATAAGTTCTCTCACTGTGCAAACCTGCTCACCAAATGAAAGAGTTTGGTCAAGGTTAATGTAACCTTCAGTAAAGCGTTTGCGTTTACCCTGGTTCATAATAAACGTGCCGTTTGTCGAGTCCAGATCGGTTAAATATATCTGGTCATTTAGTACAACTAATTCTGCATGGCGTGAACTGGTTGTTTTGTCAAAAAGTTGGATAGATCCACGACGACCAATAATATAGGTTTTATTTTCCATGCTAGTCCTTGGAGTCATTTAGTTTTGTTTATCATATAGTTCTGACACACTATTTATAGGTCAGATTCAATCTAATTGCGTGATTTATATCACAATAAATGCAATGCAGCTATGCCGTTCAGCTATTATCGGGCGGGCAGGTAGAGAGTTCAGAAAAACCTTACAGCGTGGTGATTAAAATGTGCGCTAAATTGAAAGATGCTATGTTTTTTGATTATATACGAAGTGGATTTTTTAAAATATAAATTAACCAGTCGAGGCTTCATTTATATTAAATATTAGATGATAAGCAGTAACGGGAATTAGTTTTTATTTATTTCCATTTAATTTTAAAGAATAGATGTAAATATCAATTTCAGGACTCGAAATATACACGGCTTTTCGTGATTACGCTGCTGGATTTAATAAATAAATTCAAATAAGTGCATTCTAAACAATCATCAATCCCTAATATGCTGTATGATATGCCACCCTTTTTGATTGGCCGGAAACACCTGGCCCATTAGCAATATTGATTTTGGCCAGGAGCTCGAAGCAAACATGAAATTACGTAATGTCGCAATTATTGCCCACGTTGACCACGGTAAAACGACTCTGGTTGATGAACTGTTAAAACAGTCTGGTACCATAGATAACAGCCGTGGAGACATGGATACCTGTGTGATGGATTCCAACGATCAGGAAAAAGAACGTGGAATTACCATTCTGGCGAAGAACACCGCTATTACCTGGAACGATTATCGTATCAATATCGTCGATACACCGGGTCACGCGGACTTCGGCGGCGAAGTTGAACGTGTACTGTCGATGGTTGACTCAGTATTGTTACTAGTTGATGCGCAGGAAGGCCCGATGCCGCAAACGCGCTTCGTTACCCAGAAAGCCTTCAATATGGGCTTCAAGCCAATTGTCGTTATCAACAAGGTTGATAAGCCTGCGGCACGAGTTGACTGGGCATTAGACCAGACTTTCGAATTATTTGACCAGTTAGGTGCAACAGACGAGCAGTTAGACTTCCCGGTTATTTATGCTTCAGGTCTGGGTGGTTTTGCCAGCCTGGATGACAAGGTAACAGAAGGCGACATGACGCCATTACTGGAAGCCATTATCGAGCACGTTCCGGCTCCCGATGTTGACGCAGACGCACCTTTCCAGATGCAGGTTTCTGCACTGGATTACAACTCATATGTAGGTGTAATTGGTATAGGTCGTATCCAGCATGGCAAAATTAGACGTAATCAGGCGTTGAGCTTGATCGACAGCGAAGGCAAGGTACGTACCGGCATTCGCATGCAGCAAATTTTAGGTTTCCACGGTTTAGAGCGTATAGAAGTTGATGTGGCGCAGGCAGGCGACATTATCTGCTTTAATGGCATTGATAAATTAGGTATTTCAGACACTATCTGTGATCCGGAAAATGTAGTGGCAATGACGCCTTTATCTGTAGATGAGCCGACGTTAAGCATGACTTTCCGGGTAAATAATGGTCCGTTTGCGGGTCAGGACGGCAAGTTTGTGACATCACGTAACATTTCTGATCGTTTAGATCAGGAGCTGATTCATAATGTGGCGCTGAAGGTAGAGCCAGGAGAGTCTGGCGACAGGTTTAAAGTATCAGGTCGTGGTGAATTGCACCTTTCTGTTTTAATCGAATCTATGCGTCGTGAAGGTTTTGAGCTTTGCGTGGGCCGCCCGGAAGTGGTTATCAGAGAAATTGACGGCAAAATGTGTGAGCCATACGAAGCGTTAACCGTTGATGTGCCTGAAGATTCTCAGGGTACTGTCATGGAAGCTTTAGGTGTTCGTAAGGGTGAGTTAAAAGATATGGTTCCCGACGGTAGAGGCCGTGTGCGTTTAGATTATAAAATTCCTACCCGTGGTTTAATTGGTTTCCGGACGGAATTCTTAACCGCGACCCAGGGTAACGGTTTAATGTATAACGTGTTTGATAGCTATGGTCCTAAGTTAGAT
This sequence comes from uncultured Thiotrichaceae bacterium, assembly GCA_964531165.1. Taxonomy (GTDB): domain Bacteria; phylum Pseudomonadota; class Gammaproteobacteria; order SZUA-229; family SZUA-229; genus SZUA-229. Next base: position 13,758 of record CAZHEA010000037.1, on the reverse strand, counting down.
GTGGTTATTGGTCAGCGCAGCAAAGGCGTATTGATTTCAAACGGTACGGGTAAAGCGCTTTCCTTCTCAATTTATAACTTACAGGAACGTGGCAAAATGTTCCTCGAGCATGGTGATGAAGTTTATGAAGGCATGCTGGTGGGTATTCACGCACGTGATAACGACCTGGTCGTTAACCCGCTTAAGGGCAAGCAGTTAACCAACGTTCGTGCATCAGGTACAGATGAAGCATTAACACTGGTTAAGCCTATTCAGATGACACTTGAGCAGGCATTAGAGTTTATTGACGATGATGAGCTGGTGGAAGTGACTCCTAATCATATTCGTACGCGTAAGAAAATGCTGACTGAAAACGAGCGTAAGCGTAATTCGCGCTCAGCTAAAGCCTAGTTGTCTAAATTATGAGCAAAGCCTGCCTCTGCATTAATTTGCACGGTGGCTTGCGCTTGTAATGACGAACAGTTTCCAGTAACACAAAGCAAACTCCCTTCAATACAGCTAAACTCATTAAGAATTATTTAAAATGAGTTTTAGTATCCGTGTCAGAAAAAAACACCGAAAATCAGGTACTGGTCGTAGACGATTCTCGCGTCATCCGGCGAGCTGCAGTAAAAATTTTAGAAAAAGAATTTGACGTTGTCGAGGCTGAAGACGGTATTGATGCCTGGCAAACGCTGGCCAAAAATCCAAAAATATCAGTGGTATTCAGTGACCTTGGTATGCCTAATATGGATGGTTTTGAATTGCTGGAAAAAATTCGGAATTCAGCCGATCCGGTTATTGCAAAAATTCCGATCATTATTATTACCGGTGCAGAAGAGTCTGACGGTACAAAAGAAAAGGTGATACGTCTTGGGGCGACTGATTTCATCAGTAAACCCTTCGATTCTATTTCACTAAAATCCAGAGCTTCAGCTCATATTCATTATCGTAATGAAGTGCAAAAACTGGAAAAAGCCGCCGCATTTGATAAGTTAACGGGGCTATCAACTGAGGCCTCATTTCAGATTCAGGGCGATCAGGCGCTGGCGTATGCGAAGCGCCATCTTACGCAAATGAGTGTAGTGCGCTTTGATATTGAACATTTTTCAGAAATTTTTGTTAAACATGGAAAAGAGATAACTGAACAAATTTTAGCAAAAGTAGCTTCTCTCATTAATGAAGGTAAGCGGACAGAGGATATTGCGGCACGATTAGGCATTGCACGATTTGCGATGTTGTTGCCTAGCTCTGACCCTCAGGGTGCGCAAGTTGTGGTTAATCGCATTTGTAAGCGCATTGCATGTTTAAAGCTAAAAATGGGCAAGAGTGTATTTAAAATTCAATTCAACACGGGCATAACATCGCCGCTTTTAGATGGCACGCAGGAATCGTTTTCAGGTTTATTAAAACAGGCAGAAATTGCACTTAAAACCGCGTTAGAACAAAATAGAGGTGCAAGTAGTGGTGGTTGTATTGTTAGATATGAAACCGGTAAAACAATTCCATCGCCAGCTGCGCAGGAACATAGTGAAACTATAGACGTTAATGTTGAAGCGCTATTAGAGCAGCTGTCAACGGGAAATAACCAGATAACAAAACAGCAGCTTACGTCAGCCATGAAAAAGATTTTACCCTTGATTGGTTATGCGGATAATAATTTAAAATTGGGCTTGAGCAAAGTGATGTTACATTTGAAAAAACGCTTAAATGGTTAACCCGAACAGATGGATGAATTAAGCTAAAAAAATGCTAGTATGAAAATCAGGGTTCTTAATCGTATTGTTAAGCAGGGGTAAGCATGTCGTTAAAAAGTTGGCTGATAAAAAAATTAGCGGGAGATAATTCTGCAAAACTGGAATTAAGTCCAGAAGAAGAGCAGTTATCCGGACTAAATTTACAGGAAGTGATGGGGGCACATATGGCCTGGAAACAAAAGTTAACCAGTACTTTAAATGGCAGCAGTAAAGAAAAGCATGATATTTCAATTGTATCGCAGGATGCATTGTGTGTACTCGGCAAATGGTTATACGGCCCCGGTAAAAAGAGTTATGCAAAGTTGCCAGAATATACGGCGCTCAAACAAATACATGCGCAGTTTCATAGCTGTGCCGGTGAAGTTCTGACAGAGTTTGAAAAAGGTGATCAGGCAAAAGCAGAAAGTATACTTAAGGGTGAGTTCAGAGAGGCCAGTAACCAGATACAGTTAGAACTGGTGCGCTTATTTTCATCAGCAAAAAGCTAAATTCAACCAGTCGAATGTTGCTAGCGGGACGCAGGTTCAGTTGTTTAAAAAATAGGCAGCAAAATAAAAATCAATCGTACATAATTAGATCAACAGCACACAGCTGAATACAAAAAATCAGGTGATTTAACGTGGCATTAGGTACAATAGCGGCTACTTAAATTTCAGGGTTTTAATGTTTCATGCAGTCTATCTCACAGCGTATCGCCGAAGAATTATCACTTAATCAAAATCAGGTTATCGAAAAGCAGGTCATCGCGGCTATTGAGCTTTTAGATGAAGGCTCAACGGTGCCGTTTATAGCGCGATATCGTAAAGAGGTCACAGGTGGCCTCGATGATATACAGTTACGTGCACTTGAAGAGCGATTACGCTATCTGCGTGAACTTGATGAGCGTCGGTTGGCTATTTTAAAAAGCATTGAAGAGCAGGAAAAGCTAACGCCACAACTAAAAATCGCAATTATGCAAGCTAACACAAAGAATCGACTTGAAGATTTATACTTGCCATACAAACAAAAGCGTCGCACAAAAGCGCAGATAGCTAAAGAAGCCGGCCTGGAACCCCTGGCCAATAGTCTGTTTGAAGACGCACAGCTGGAACCAGAAGTTGAAGCCCGTAAATATATCGACACAGAGAAAGCAGTGGCGGATACAAAAGCGGCTCTCGATGGCGCCCGGCAGATTTTAATGGAGAAATTTGCTGAAGAAGCAGATTTACTTCAGCAGCTTCGTGAATATTTGTGGTCACAGGGAATCATCGAATCACGGGTCATTGCGGGAAAAGAAAATGAAGGTGAAAAATTCGCGGATTATTTTGAATATGAAGAAGCCGTAATAAAAATTCCTTCACATCGGGCATTGGCATTATTTCGCGGGCGTAATGAATCAATTTTGCAAATGAACTTGAAGGTGGCGAATGAAGATGAACTGGATACGCATCCATGTGAGGCGATGATCGCCAATTATTATAAGATTGAAAACCAGCAGCGCCCGGCAGATAAATGGTTACAGGATAGTGTTCGCTGGGCATGGAAAATTAAAATATTCAGTCATCTGGATGTTGAATTAAAAATGAAATTAAAAGAGGCAGCAGAAGAAGAAGCGATAAAAGTTTTTGCTTCGAACCTGAATGATCTGTTGTTGGCTGCACCCGCCGGGCCTAAAGCAACATTAGGTTTAGATCCGGGTTTGCGTACCGGTGTAAAAGTTGCGGTAGTTAATGAAACTGGAAAAATGGTTGATTACGCAACAATTTATCCACATGTGCCAAAAAATCAGTGGGATCAGTCGATTGCTGTACTTGCCGCATTGTGTAAAAAACATAATGTGACACTTATCAGTATTGGTAATGGTACGGCTTCCAGAGAGACCGATAAATTAGCGAAAGAATTAATTCAAAAATATCCGCAATTAAAAATGTCATCGATTGTCGTGTCAGAAGCAGGAGCATCGGTTTACTCGGCATCTGAACTGGCATCAAAAGAATTTCCGGATTTAGATGTGTCGATTCGCGGTGCGGTTTCAATCGCACGGCGTTTACAGGACCCACTGGCAGAGTTGGTTAAAATTGAACCAAAGGCGATAGGTGTTGGCCAGTATCAACATGATGTAAGTCAGGTAAAGCTGGCGCGTCAATTAGATGCGGTAATTGAAGATTGTGTGAATGCGGTAGGCGTTGATATTAATATGGCATCGGTTCCATTATTAACTCAGGTGTCAGGACTAAGTGTCAGTATGGCGGAAAATATAGTTCAATTTCGTGATGATAATGGCGCATTTAAAAACCGTAAACAGTTACTTAATGTGCCACGACTTGGGCCAAAAGCATTTGAGCAATCAGCTGGTTTTTTGCGAATTATGCAGGGGGAAAACCCACTGGATGGCTCAGCTGTGCATCCGGAAACCTATCCGTTGGTTGAAAAAATAATTGAGCAATCAGGTAAGTCAATTAATGCCATTATGGGTGACGCAGGCTTTCTTAAAAAATTAAGTGCAAATGACTATGTCGATGAAAAGTTCGGCTTGCCAACAGTTAAAGATGTTTTAAGCGAAATGGAAAAACCAGGCCGTGATCCACGCCCTGAATTTAAAACTGCAGAATTTAAAGAGGGCGTAGAAGAAATTAAAGATTTATCTGCGGATATGATTCTGGAGGGTGTGGTAACGAATGTAACAAATTTTGGTGCTTTTATAGATATTGGTGTTCATCAGGATGGGCTGGTACATATATCTGCATTATCGACTACATTTATTAAAGATCCGCGTGAAGTTGTAAAGGCCGGTGATGTGGTTAAAGTTAAAGTGATGGAAGTGGATGTGCAGCGAAAGCGAATAGCATTAAGTATGCGCCTTGATGATGATAGTCGAGATCAGGTAAAGGATATTTCTAAAGACAAAGCGCGTGGACAGCGACGTCCGCAAAAACATAATGCACAAAAGTCAGGTTCACAGAAACAATCGGCTGGTAAGGTTGGTAATTCGGCAATGGCTGATGCACTGGCTCAGGCGTTTAAAAAGTAACTACGCAAAAAAATAAAGTAAAAGAAAATGCTAAATATCTCAAATCTTGCAATTCGTCGCGGCCAAAAAGTGTTATTTGAACAGGCGAGTTTTAAAATTCACCGCGGAAACCGGGTGGGAATCAGTGGTGCCAATGGTTGTGGCAAGTCGAGCTTCTTTGCATTAATTTTAAATCAAATACACAGTGATGCCGGTGACCTGAGTTTGCCGACAAAAACAATTATTTCACATGTTGCCCAGGAAACTCCGGCGACAGATAAAAATGCAATTGATTATGTACTGGATGGTGATGTTGAGTTAAGAGAAGTTCAGAAAAAACTGGCAGCTGCAGAAGAAAATAATGAGGGTTCAGTGCAGGCTGAGTGTCATAGTCGTCTGGATGAAATTGATGCGTATAGTGCAGAATCGCGAGCCGGCAAGTTATTGCTGGGCTTAAGCTTTAAACAACAGCAGTTAAATAATCCGGTGAGTAGCTTTTCTGGTGGCTGGCGTATGCGTTTAAATCTGGCGCAGGCGTTAATGTGTAGATCAGACCTGTTGTTACTAGATGAGCCGACAAACCATCTGGATCTGGATGCTGTTATCTGGCTGGAACAATGGTTGCTGAGTTATGCAGGAACTATGTTGTTGATTTCGCACGATCGTGATTTTCTTGATAAAGTTACCAGTCATATCGTGCATTTTGAGCAACAGCGGCTAAATCTTTATAGTGGTAATTACAGCGCATTTGAAAAATTACGTGGAGAAAAATTAGCTCTACAACAGTCACAATATGAAAAGCAGCAACGTGAAGTGGCACATATTGAAAACTTTATCAGACGTTTTAAAGCTAAAGCCAGTAAAGCCAAACAGGCACAGGGTAGAGTAAAAGCACTAGAGCGAATGGAAATGATTTCTGCTGCACATATTGACTCACCCTTTAATTTTTCATTTTTTAAGCCGGAAAAACTTCCCCACCCGTTAATGCGTTTAGATAATATTAGTGTGGGTTATGCGCAAGTACAAATTTTGAAGCATGCCAGTATGAGTATCTTACCCGGAGATAGAATTGCATTGTTAGGGCATAATGGTGCGGGTAAATCGACATTAATAAAATGCCTGGCGGGTGAGCTAACACCACAGGCGGGTGATTATGAGCAATCATCGGAATTAAAAATTGGCTATTTTGCACAGCATCAACTCGAACAGCTGGATTTAGAAGCCAGTGCATTACTGCATTTACAGCGCTTGGATAAAAGCCTTACTGAACAACAAATTCGAAGTTATCTGGGAGGCTTTAATTTTCATGGTGATCGGGTGCTGGAACCGGTCGCACCTTTCTCCGGCGGAGAAAAAGCACGACTGGTGCTGGCGTTGATAATTTATCAGAAACCTAATTTGTTATTACTCGATGAGCCGACTAACCATCTGGATCTGGAAATGCGTCACGCTCTCAGTATGGCGTTGCAGGAATATGAAGGCGCAATGGTTCTGGTGTCCCATGACAGACATTTATTGCGATCCGTTACCGATCAGTTTTTACTGGTTGATGATGGAAAGGTCAGTGCATTTAATGATGATCTGGATGCTTACCGTAGTTGGTTGATGCAACCGAAACAGATTGAGACAAACAAAGATCAGGCGGATGATGCCGACAAAGGAATAAATAAAAAAGTCCAGCGTCAACAATTAGCTGAACAACGTAAACGTCTGAATCCATTAAAGAAAGAAGTTGTTGTTCTGGAGCAGAAGATGACGACACTCTCACAGGAGATGGAGTCGATTGAGGTAGAGCTGGCTCAGCCGGAGATATATCAGGCTGAAAATCGTGCCGATCTGGAGGCGTTATCAGTGCGCCGTGGAAAGCTGAGTGCCCAGCTTGAAGACATTGAAGAGCACTGGTTAGAAAAAAGTGAAGCGTTGGAAGCCTTGTCTAAATTAGAGTAGCGGTGTTGATATAATAGGCTTTAGCACCGGAAATAGTCCGTTAGTCAGAATAGTCGAGAGCTAAAATTCTATTTCTCTATACTTAAATATGTTATTCCTGGTTCTACAGCAGGAAGCTGGATTTAATATGGAAGCGCTAAATGTCTAAACACGATATCAATATGCCATTGGAAAATATCAGTGCAAATGCGCTGGCAAGCTTTTTTGTCAATTTCACCTCATCCAAGCAAAAAATCGAACAAGCCATTTTAATGCTGGAAATGTTTCCGGAAGAAGAAAACATTATTCTTGAAATTCAACAGGAAATAACCGACATACAACAGTCAATGCAGCAAGCAGGGCTAGCTAAAATAGAGCCATTAACGCTGAGCATTAATGCGTTATTACAGCAAATTAAATTAAAACATCTGCACTTTGAAACTGTCATTAGCGATTTAATATTACTGGCAATTGATGACATAAGAGTGGTGATGGAAAAAATTATTGATGGTGAAGACCGCTGTGTTTTATTAAATCGTCTGCCGCGTATCTGTGAAAGTATTGATGCGATTTCAACATCAGTGGAAAGAAGCCGAAGCAGTGTTATAAAAGATGCATTGTTATTATTAGATCCGAGCATAGAAATTATTGAAACCAGCCTGTCTCGTAGTGACTCTTTAATTAATTTATTTTCAAAAGAGATGCCAAATGAGGAAGAGCTGGCGGTTTATGGCGTTGAAGAAAGTGATGATTTTATTTTTTTTCGGGCATTATCTGAGCCTCTGGAAAGTAGAGCTAACTACTGGTGCGGGCGCTCGCACCGTATGCTTAGATTAGCCTTGCAAATGAATGATCATGCTGGGCGTCCGGTAAACCCCAATCAGTTAGCAGCGGCAGTTTATATGCACGATGCGGGCATGGCATTACTACCTCTGGGTATAATAAATAGTAAAAATAAATTAATGCCGGAGCAGCTGGAACAAATTCAAAAGCACCCAGTGGTCGGATATGAGTTAATGCGTTATATGAAAACCTGGCGTGAGGCGTCATTTATCGTGTTACAGCACCATGAGCAGGCTGATGGTAGTGGTTATCCATATGGTTTAAATGACGAAGATATCTGTGATGGTGCAAAAGTTCTGGCCATAGTTGATGCGGTTGATGCCAGAACCCATGAGCGCGCACATGCAACATTATTAAAAAGACCGTTACTCAGAGCGACAATAGAATTGGGTCAGAAATCAGGTACACAGTTTAATGAGAAATGGGTTAATATATTTAAAAGTGTATTTCAGGAAATGCGAAAAATAAATAGCTGAATGATCAGCAAAGTAAATGCCAGAAACGAATGAGTCGGTAATGAGATCATCTTGTTTCATTAACATATATTAATTTCAATGACAGCAGGTTGCTGTTAATCGCAAGCTAAATTAGCATTGTTATTTCATTGTAACCGGCTGTGAAAAATAAAAAGTTATCTAATTATGAGCGAAATAGTCTCTCTGAATTCTCAATCTCTAAATCACCTGACGCCACAGGAAGCTGCAGATTTATTACAAAAAGTATCCAGTGCATTATTAATCGATATACGATCAAACATGGAGTTTTTATTTGTTGGTCACCCTAAAGGTGCATTGCATGTGCCATGGATTGATGAGCCTGACTGGTGTGTAAATCCGAACTTCGAGAAAGACATCAGGCAACTCATGCTTGGTGGTATTTGTGAACAGGGAGAGGATACGCCGCCGATCATTTTAATTTGTCGCAGTGGTAAGCGTTCGATAGACGCGGGTAACTTATTAATCACAGCAGGCTTTCATAATGTTTGTCAGATAACCGAAGGTTTCGAAGGTGACAGAGATGAAGCCTATCATCGAAGCTCAGTTGGCGGCTGGCGTTACCGCGGACTGCCATGGGAACAGTGCTAATACAGATGACTAAATTTAAGTTAACTGAGCAGCAGTGGAAGTTAAAGCTGAGTGAAGACAGTTTTCGAGTTGCACGGCAGCAGGCAACAGAAGCACCGTATAGTGGTGTTTATAATGATAATAAAGACACTGGTATATACCATTGTATTTGCTGTAATGAACCACTGTTTAACTCGCATCAAAAATTTGATTCCGGAAGTGGCTGGCCAAGTTTCTGGCAACCGTTTAATCAAAGTGCGATTAGTGAAATAAAAGACAGCGCCTTTGGTATGCAAAGAACGGAGGTGCGTTGTACAAAATGTGATGCTCATTTAGGTCACGTCTTTGAGGATGGACCACAGCCGACCGGCTTGCGCTATTGCATTAACTCTGTTTGTCTTGATTTTGAAGCAGAATAATAAAAGTTAAAAACCAGAGTAACACTCGATAATAACCTGCCTGAAAGTTCTTTTAAGGGCTATAATCAATACGTCTTCACATAGTTTTATGCTGAAATAACCCATAGGCCGATTATGTCTGAGCTGGATAAAGAGTTATTGCGAAAAAAATTAGATGAGCTTCGACTTGAGCATCGTGATCTGGATGATATTATTCATCGCTTTCATATGACCGGTGGCATGGAGCAGATGCAGATGCAGCGTTTAAAAAAACGTAAATTAAAATTGAAAGAATTAATAGTCAAAATTGAAAATGAGTTAATTCCTGATATTCTGGCCTGAATGACTTAAATATTTCTGTCTCATTTTCAATAAGCAAAATTTCATTTCATCGTTCGATGAATGTTCGATTACACATCATAGTGATTCATGGTCTCTAAAATTAATTAATATTACATATTTTGATATGACTTACCCAGACCGCTTATATAAGTGTATTTAGTTGAATGCAGCGAACCAGCTTACCAGTGCGTGATAGCACGCAGCATGGCAGCGATGCAAACTTTCCGACAACCTGTCCAAATAAATGCTAAATAAACATTGCCAATATTGAATTGTGTTTGTTATGTTTCTGAGCGCTGGCGGCAATTGGTATTCCGCATATATTTTGAAAAACAATAATAAAATCATATATGCATTCAATTTAAGCTCACTTATCATGGAGATGATGTTATGAAAAAACAAGCAGGTTTTACATTAATAGAAATTGCAATTGTGCTAGTGATTATTGGTTTATTACTGGGCGGTGTATTAAAAGGTCAGGAAATGATGACCAATGCAAAAATTAAACGTATTTCAAATGATTTTAACGGGATTTCAGCAGCGGTGTTTTCCTATCTGGATCGCTACTCCGCATTCCCCGGTGATGACCCGAATGCGAGTGATCGTTGGGGTGATGCTGTTGCAGCGGGCAATGGTAATGGTGAAATTAATGCTGGTGAGCGAGGTGATGTCTGGGATCATCTGCGTCAGTCGGGGCTAGTGGCCGGCTCTGGGGATAATAACCCAACCCATGCCTTTGGTGGAAATGTTCTGGTTCAGCAGGATGGCGCCGATATCAATGGCATTGTTATCTGCATGCTGAATATGCCGGGAAAAACGGCTGAGATTATTGACCGGCAAATAGATGATGGTAATGGTAATACCGGTGAATTCAGGCAAACCGCTAACTCAGCGAATTACGATCAGAATGCGACTGATTTGACGGTATGCAAAAAACTTTAATAGCCTTGCTGAATCACTAAAAAGTCCCGCTATTGTGGTCTTTTTAGTGATTGAAAGAGCGTCCTAGCTAATACCAAGCTCCTTTATCTTACGGGTTAAGGTATTACGTCCCCAACCCAGTAATTTAGCTGCTTCCTGGCGACGGCCATTGGTTTTACCAAGGGCCGCATTGATTAATATCTGCTCAAATTTTGGCTGAACCTCATCAAGTATGTGTTCCTTGCCCATGCTTAGCTGCGTTTCTGCCCAGCGTTGCAGGCCATCTTCCCAGTTTTGGGAGGGCTGGAGTACAGGATTAACGTTATCCGGGGACAGCTCGGGTGGTAGATCTGACATATGAATTTCTCGGCTAGAAGCCATTACTGTTATCCAGCGACAGCAGTTTTCCAGTTGCCGTACATTGCCCGGCCAATCGAGATTTGATAGATAGGCCACCACATCATTGAGTAAAATTTTAGCTTCTACCTGAATCTCTTCAGCTGCCTGTTGTAAAAATAATGCGAGCAGGGCGGGTATGTCTTCTTTACGTTCGCGCAACGGCGGTATTTGAATGCGTATTACATTGAGTCGATGATATAAATCCTCGCGAAACAGACCTTCCTTTACGCGTTGCTGCAAGTCCTGGTGGGTGGCCGTTATTATGCGCACGTTGGATTTTACCGGGGTGTGTCCGCCAACCCGGTAAAATTGTCCGTCAGCTAATACCCGTAAAAGTCGGGTTTGCAAATCTGCCGGCATATCTCCGATCTCATCAAGAAACAGGGTGCCGCCGTCCGCTTGTTCGAAACGGCCTCTGCGTTGAGCAGTTGCACCGGTAAAGGCACCGCGTTCATGTCCAAACAGTTCTGATTCTAATAAATCTTTAGGGATGGCGGCGGTATTGATGGCAATAAAAGGCTTATCAGCCCGTGGGCTGTGTTTGTGTAGTGCGCTGGCTACCAGTTCTTTGCCGGTGCCGGACTCGCCATTTATCAGTACGGTTATATTTGATTTGGAGAGACGCCCAATGGCACGAAATACTTCCTGCATCGATGGCGCTTCGCCGATTATGTCCGGCGTTGCAATTTCCTGTGACGCATGTTTACTGGCATATTCGTCGCTTTTTTTGCAAGCGCGTTGGGTCAGATCTACCGCATCATCGATATCAAAAGGTTTTGGCAGGTATTCAAAGGCACCACCCTGATATGCAGAGACGGCACTGTCCAGATCCGAATGTGCAGTCATAATAATCACTGGAATTTCAGGGTGTTTTTCATTGAGTACATTCAAAAACTCAAAACCGTCCATTCCCGGCATGCGGATATCGGTGATAATCACATCCGGCTGGGAGTTATTCAGATACTCAAGTGCGGCATCGGCTGTTTCGAAGCTGCTTACCAGAAAACTGGCAGATTTCAGGGCTTTTTCAAGCACCCAGCGAATCGACGGGTCATCATCAATAACCCAGACATTGTGCTCGCTCATGTATTTTCTCCCATTATGCTGCTTTTCCCTGATATCCGCCGGAGGCTTTGCTGTGATCATTGACTGATGCATTAGATAGCGGCAGGTAAATCGTAAAAATAGTTTCACCCGGTCGGCTGGTCATTTTAATAAGGCCGCCGTGCTGGTTTATCAGTGACTGGGCAATGGATAGTCCCAGCCCTGTGCCTTCGGCTCTACCGGTTACCATTGGATAGAATATCTGTTCCTGCAGGTTTTCAGGTATGCCGGGGCCATTATCAATAATGTCAGTTTGTAGTACCAGGCGGTGGTGTGTGTGGCCGATGGTAAAGTGGCGTAGCGGGCGTGTTCGATAAGTTATTTCACCGCTGCCCGCCAGTGCCTGTACGGCATTTTGGGTGATATTTAAAATGGTTTGAATCATCATGTCCGAGTCTGCCATGATTTCAGGCAGGCTCGGGTCGTAGTCGAGTTTAAAATGAATGTAGGCATCATCAGGTAGTTCTACCTGAGTTAACTGCCTGACATGCTCTAGTATCTGATGAATGTTTACATTATGCTTTTTGGGAACATTGTTAGGGCCGAGTACCCGGTCAACCAGTGACTGAAGGCGGTCTGCTTCGCCGATAATAATTTGTGTATATTCTTTTAATTCGGCATTGGGTAGTTCGCGTTCTAGTAGTTGAGCTGCGCCACGTAGGCCCCCCAGAGGGTTTTTGATTTCGTGAGCCATGCCACGGACTAAATTGCGTGTGGCATTCTGCTCGTTCAATAGCTTTTCTTCACGGGCAATACGTATGTGCCGGTCCATATGAGAAATTTCCAGAATCAACTGCATTTTGCTGTCGGTTTGCAGCGGGTTAAGGTGGTAATCGATAATGATTTCTCGACCACTGGGAAGGCTAATGCAGGCTTCGTGCTCGGTAATCGGGTGAAAATTATTCAGGGCATCTTCCAGTCGACTGATAAAAGAATCGTCGATGTTCATGACTTTCTGTAATTTAGAGCCACATGCCTGTCTGTTAGAAATTTGAAATAGGTTTTCGCTGGCGGGGTTTATATATTCAATATTGAGCTCAGCATTCAGCAGTACAACCGCAGTGCTCAGGTTGTCGAGGATATTATGCTGATAATTAGGTTTATAATTTTTTTTATCGACCATAATCTGATCTCGTGCAAGAAGCGAACCAAGTGTGATAAATAATAAACTATCGCTAGTTACTGATTTATAAAGCTATAAAAAACAGTAAGTTAACGAGTTATGCCAGATAGTGATTCAATATGATCAGTGCAATATAATAAGCCTGATAATTATAGAATACTATAAAATCGACTGCGTCGCACTATATTGGTGCGGCAGTTTTGGAGGGAAGGTGAAGTAAAAAACGATTGCGAAAAAGCTTAAGTTTATCGGGCTTTCCTGCGAATAACGGTTTGGCGATGCAGGTGAACGGTAATCGATTTTGACTTGCTCAACGTTTTACCGCTTTTGTTTTTAATCGACACACTGATTTTATGTGTACCGCGGTCGATATTGGTAAAGCTGGCGTTGGTTGACTGGAGTTTACTCTGCACCACTTTGCCATCCATCATTATGCTGAAAGAATGTCCATGGCTAACATCCAGAGCTGGCGTCACACTGAAAGCAATGGAAAAGTTACCCGTGTTTTCTCGTATGGTTGTATCGTTTTCCGGAGACGTGATTTTCAGCTTTGTGTAGTTAGTGACTTCTTCGTCGGCTTTGGCTTCTTTATCCGCCGTATCTTTTTTAGGAATAGCGGTTGCTGGCATGGTGCTAATGGCAGGTGCATCCAGTTGCTCGGCACCCTTGTAAGGTGGCTGGTCTGAGTAGCTAATGTTGCCTTCTTCATCGACCCATTTGTACATCTGAGCCATAGCGTTGGATGAAATGATGAGCGAGCAGAGAGCAATAGATAAAAATTTAAAATTAGTCATGGGTGAATAGTAGTCGTATTTAATCGGCGGTGCAAAATTTTTACTGAGGAGTGCGGGCTGGTGAATATTACGGGGTCGGAGTCATGCCCGTGAGAGTCTCCCAGAAAACAGCGTTTATT
>CAZHEA010000036.1:0-30688 GCA_964531165.1 uncultured Thiotrichaceae bacterium | reverse complement strand
TATTTAATCGTCATATAAATTGGCTTGTTCCAGTGCTTAACCCGTTTGATGGCTTTTTTATAGGCTAAAAAGTAATACCCGAACTTATTACCGATGCCTGATTTGCTGGAGTCAAGATTATCAATCATGAACAAGCTGTTAAAAAAACGTCCGAAGTAATAATACAGGCGTTGAATTGATTTTATTTTTAACGGCCGGTCAATGTCAGTCATTAAAATAATACGGGGTTTATCGGTATTGTTATAGGCATTATGTAAATAAGTTTCATCAAATATTACACTTTCACCATCGCGCCATTTGTAATCGATACCATCAACAATGATGCCGGAGTCATCGGAGTTAGGCGTGCTTAAACCGAGTGAGTAACGCACTGTATACGCAAACGGATCATGGTGGTTGTTAATTGCTTTACCCGGATTAAGGCAGGCGAATAATGCCAGATTCATTGATGGCACCTTGTCGATTAATGCCATGGTTTTAGGTGCCAGCTCACGTGCTGATGGAATGTCACTATCATAAAGTTTTAAATAAAAACTCGTCCAGCGGTTATCTTTATAAAAACTGCTGGCGGGTAGATCATCTTTAATAGTGATGTGACCGGCGTTGTAAAGCGCAAGGGCTTCATCGCGTATGTCTTCCCAACCGTCTTCAATGACCTGCAGTTCGGGGAACTGATCGGCATCATAATGTGAGGTCAGTGGAATCTTTGACAGCAGGTAGGCGGGTAAGTTAAACGGCACCATAAATGTAGCCACATCAGTCATCTGCCGGCGCGCACTAAAATGAGTTTTGTTGCGGGTGCGAATATAATAATAACTGAGCGCATAGATGGTAAGAAAACTAACAATATAAAACATAATAACCCCGTAAAATTCAGGGCTGTATTTTACCTGTTTTTGTTTAATGATAAAACTAAAAGTTATGCGATCCCGTATTTAGCAGATATAAACATCGTAACGTGTTGCTTTGCTTTCATAACAGAGTGTCGGCGTATGGCCAATCTCCAGTTGAGCTGCTCCTTTGGGGCGTTTCACCACAACCCGCTTGCGGGCCTTTTCTAAGGCGGCTAATAAAACCGCAGCGGTATCAACATCGTGACCGAGTAGCTTTTGTAGCATCTGCATGTTCTTTTTTACGCTTGCTGATTTCTTTTTTTCCGGATACATCGGGTCGAGATAGATAACATCGGGGCGCTGTTTTTCATCAAGTGCCAGAATATATTGCAGCGCATCGCAGTTATAGAGCTTAAAGCCCGCGGCAATGGTAGCTGAAAATTCGATATTCAGACTGCCACGATCTATTCCATCCTGTAGCAGAGCAGCAACGACGGGGGAGCGTTCAAGCAGGGTCACCGGGCAACCCAGACAGGCAAACACGTAAGCATCCTTACCCAGCCCGGCGGTGGCATCGAGTATACTGGGAATGGGTTTGCCCTGCTTTATACCAATGGCTTTGGCGACTGTCTGGCCTCTGCCGCCGCCGTATTTTTTACGGTGTCCCAGGCTGCCGCCAATAAAGTCTACGCTTAATTGGATATTATTTTTAAGGTCAATTATTTCAACCAGCATCTGGGTAAAGTTTAAGGTGAGTTCAGATTGAGCTTTGTGTAAGGGCTGGCAAGGCAGATTATTCTCACGGGCAAAGGATTCTGCTACCGGCTTTTGAGCCGGATGAGCGTAACTGATAGTTAATAAATGGGCTGCTGGTGTTTTCATGGGCTAAATTGTAATAAGATTCGGCCTCAAGTGCCAATTTTGTACAAATAGTAATACCTTTCCCTTGGAAAAACGGGGGATTGAGGGGGGAGGGCGGCAGGTCAGAACTCCTCCCCGTTATTAACAAACACCGTTACTTAACAGATATGTCATTACCTCATATGAACTCCCTCTTTTACTAAGAGGGGCGTTAGTGCATGATGTTTTTGGCGAGCAAATATACC
The DNA here is from genome assembly GCA_964531165.1 of uncultured Thiotrichaceae bacterium. GTDB lineage: Bacteria > Pseudomonadota > Gammaproteobacteria > SZUA-229 > SZUA-229 > SZUA-229. Next base: position 28,749 of record CAZHEA010000036.1, on the reverse strand, counting down.
CGGGAGATAATTCACCATGAGCGAAAAAACTTTTATAATTGGTAAAGATCAGGCGCTGGAAATCTCCATCGAAAGCATGCAAAAAAAGCTCAAAGATCTGAATTTTGATATCGAAGAAGCCTCCTGGTTAAATCCGGTACCCAATGTTTATTCTGTGCATATTCGCGATAAAGATTGCGGTCTAATGTTTACCAATGGCAAAGGCGCGACCGCCAAGGCCTGTTTAGCGAGTGCGCTGGGCGAGTATTTTGAGCGTTTGAGCTGTAATTATTTCTTTGCGGATTTCTATCTGGGTGAAGCCTTTGCTCAATCAGCATTCGTGCATTACCCCGATGAAAAATGGTTTTCCAGTGAGGGTGATAAAATGCCTGACGGTTTAATGGATGAGGGTTTGTGGAAATACTATGATCCGGATAGTGTGCTGACGCCTAAAAATCTTGTTGATACCAATTCCGGCACAGGCGAGCGTGGTGTTTGTGCTGTGCCCTATGAGCGTCAGCGCGATAAAAAAAGCATTTATATACCGGTGAATATTATCGGCAATGTCTATGTGAGCAATGGCATGTCGGCGGGCAATACGCAAAATGAAGCACGGGTGCAAAGTCTATCTGAAGTATTTGAGCGTTATGTAAAAAATAAAATTATTGCCGAGGGCATTTGTTTGCCGGAAATTCCGCTTGATGTGATTGCACGTTTTCCGGGGATTAAAGAATCAATGGATAAACTGCAAGCTCACGGTTATCACCTGCGGGTGGCGGATGCATCACTGGGCGGAAAATACCCGGTGATTAGCGTAACCCTGATTAATCCCAAAGACGGATCGGTGTTTGCTTCATTCGGTGCGCATCCGTGTTTTGAGGTGGCTTTTGAGCGTACGGTAACTGAGTTATTACAGGGGCGAAGTTTAGATCAGCTGGACGAGTTTTTACCGCCGTCATTTGATTTAGAAGCCTGTGCCGATCATTATAATTTAGAAAGTCACTTTGTCGATTCCAGCGGTTTAATTGCTTATGACTTTTTTAAGAATAAACCGGACTATGAATTTGCAGACTGGAACCATAACTCCACTACCGAAGATGAGTTTGAATACTGTAGCCGTATTATTCATGATATGGGCTTTGATATTTATATCTCCGATTACAATCATTTAAATGTTTATGCCTGTCGTATTATTGTACCCGGCATGTCGGATATTTATCCGGTGGATGATTTAGAGTGGAGTAATAATAATGACGGTGCATTATTTCGAGAAGATATTTTATCGCTAAAAAATCTCGATAAGCCACAATGGCAGAATGTTTTGCAGCGATTAGAAGAGGGCGGTTATAACGAGGTGCAGCGGGTAGCTGAATTTATTGGTATTGCAGCGGATGCAGGAACCGCCTGGCAGAGTTTACGCATTGGCGAATTAAAAGCCATGCTGTGTTTAGCGCTGGAAGATTATGAGCAGGCCCTTGAATGGAACGACTGGTGTTTGCAGATGGATCAGTTAAATGATGAACGCATTCGTTTTTATCGTTGCCTGCAGGCATTGCTGGAAATCAAGCTGGATGAGTCGCGTGAGTATGGACAATATACGGACAGTTTAAAATTAATGTATGGCAATGACACCGTTGAAGATGGTATTAAACTGCTTGAAGGTGAAGATTCGTTTTATGGGTTGCATAGTCCGGGTTTAAGTCTTGAGGGGTTTACTATGCACCATAAATTGCTTGCGGGTTATGCTAAATTGCACAAAGCAAAAACTGAAAACTGGCAGTAGTTTAAAATATTCATATGCCGGAAACAAAAAATCAGCTCATCGATATCGGTGTAAATCTCACCGCAAAAACTTTTCAAAAAGATCTGCCGCAGGTTATTGAACGAGCCGTACGGGCGGGGGTGTCGCATATAGGGGTCACTGGCACTAACCTACAGCACAGCGATAAAGCAATAGAACTCTGTGAACAGTATCCCGAGGTATTGTTTTCAACTGCCGGTGTTCACCCGCACTATGCCAGTGAGTGGGATGATAAAACCGCTCAGGAGATTCACTCGATGGCGCAGATGCCATGTGTAAAAGCGCTGGGGGAGTGCGGGCTGGACTATAATCGTAATTTCTCCGATCCAAAAGATCAGCGTAAAGCATTTGAAGCACAGCTGGAATTAGCTGCCGATTGTCAGCTGCCGGTTTTTCTACACCAGCGCGATGCTCATAATGATTTTCTCGATATATTAAGTCGCTGGCGTGATCAGCTTAGTGGTGCGGTGGCACATTGCTTTACCGGTTCAGTCGAAGAGGCAAGGGCCTATCTGGAGCTAGACTGTTATATAGGGGTCACTGGCTGGTTATGTGATGAACGCCGTGGAAAGTCGCTGCAGCAGGCGGTGACTGAAATTCCATTAGAACGCTTGATGATCGAAACTGATGCTCCCTATCTGTTACCTCGTGATTTGCCGGAAAATCTCTCATCGCAGTTGCACGAGCGGCGTAATGAACCGCTGCTGTTGCCACATATTTGTGCTGCACTGGCGGGATATAAAAATCTGCGTGTACAGGATGTTGCCCTTCAGACTACTCAGCAGGCAAAACAGTTTTTCAAATTATAAAAAATTTATCAACCGATTCTTATTTGTATGAAATATAGCGCACTTTTCAGTGCCGATTATCAAAAATTAGTCTATATATAAATTGAAGCGTAGCAATAACAATAAATAGCTTAACGCCAATAATCATTTAAAATTATTTATAGTTAAATTATGGCCAATCTGGATCAGCAACCACCATTTGTGATATCCGCTCTACTGGCGGGAAGACTCTATCGCATGCTGGAAATAACCAAAGTGATGAGCATTAGCTCGAGTAATGCTAAATGTATCTCGATCCGGGGTGGAGATAAAACAGCCGGCTTTAAGCCCATTACCGATTTTATTAGTGATATGGCGCACGATACCATCTCTATTTCATCAAAAATCAATACCGTCGCATTACAGTTTTCAAATACCGCAGTTAAAGAGCAGCGCGCTAATATTGCGCTGATGAAATTCAGTGATGTGATTGATAGACTTGAGAGTAAATCCAGGGCAAAGAGCTTAATCGGTTTAACCGATACGCTTAAACAGACCATAGCTGAGTTTAGAAAAAAACAGTATAAAGATTGTAAGTATCTGGCATCTTTATTTGATGATATTTCACAACGCATTCGTGCCGCCAGAGTCATTGTCACCAATTCAAGAACCGAGGCTTCGCGAGCCGGTGAGTATCAGACTAATTTATTTGCTATTGCTAATGATTTACAGGAATGCAGTGACAGAATTACAGATGAAATAAAAATTTGTAAAACCTATCTGGAAGATCTTACTAAAATGACAGGAAAAAGATGAAATCGACGATACTCTATAATGACAAATATCAGTGGATTGTATTCGGCCGAGACCCGGATAAACCGGAAAAAATAATTGATACCAATCAGTATATGATTGTTGATGGCAGTAAGTCATTTTTAATGGACCCGGGTGGAATAGAAATTTTTTCCTCAATGCTGGCTTCTGTATTACGCCATACCGAAATTGAGAATCTTGTAGATATTTTTGCCTCACATCAGGACCCGGACATTATTTCCTCACTAGGTTTATGGGATCAGGCTCTACCCAAAGCCAGATTACATGCACCGTGGATATGGGAAGGTTTTATACGTCATTTTGGCCTGAATAATATCAGTTATAACTGCATTCCAGATGAAGGCTCAACACTGGTGTTAAACAAGGCTAAACTGTTTTTTGTACCGGCGCACTATCTGCATTCGTCGGGGAATTTTAATGTTTATGACGCGCGGGCGAAAATTTTAATGAGTGGTGATATCGGGGCTGCGCTTGAGTCACCGGGGTCATCAATGTATGTAGAGGATTTTGACGAGCATATCCCGAAGATGAAATTATTTCACCAGCGCTGGATGCCATCAAACGAGGCTAAACAGAATTGGATTAACCGGGTCAGAAAGCTCGATATTGAATATATGGCACCTCAGCACGGACGTATATTTAAAGGTGAAAATGTGCAAAAATTTTTAAACTGGTTTGAATCGTTAGACGTAGGAAGTGCAATTAAATAATAGCGCAATAGAGTTAAGGGCGCCTCTATCAATTGATTATGCCCCTAATAACGGTTTGTGGCAGGTTTATAACGTAAAATACTCATAATTGTTAGATAGGTTTTGCCTCAGCCCTATGATTTCTGTTATAAATATTACTTTCAAAATATAATCAGATAAGCCAAAACGTTGAATACCCACCGCCGACTCTATTTATCCCTGTTTATCCTTATATGCTTTGCGTTGGCATTATTATCTTCTCAAAATAGCTCCCTGCGCTGGATCGATACGCAGATGTTTCGTTTTGCCAGTTATTTGCTGCCGTTACCCGCACAGTCAAAAAATATACGGATTATTCAGCTGGATGAATTACAGCTACAGCAGCCTTCAGGAATTAAAGATTTTCGCTTTTTGTTGCGTAAGCTACGCAAGTCAAAAGTCGCAGAAGTTGTCTGGTTAACTGATGATCTTCCACAGATGGATTACGTGGAAGATAAAAAACAGAATGAGATAACAGGCAAACACAAGAAAAAACCAGCTGTCAGCACTGTAGAGGGTAGCGAATCACAATGGAAGCCCGCCGAAGGTGAGCGAAATAAACTGGCATGGATGATAGATAAACAGAAAATTTTTGTCAGTCAAAAATCCAGTGTGCCGTCGCACTTTAAAAATATTCATTATACAGATTCACTAATCTATCATTCAGGTTGGCAAAAATATATTCCGCAGTTATTTTTACCGCAATTTAAACCTGTTGAAATAACCGCTCGAGAGCTTTCTTATCGGGTCTATCCGTTTGATAGCGCTTCTTTGGCTCAGCTTTCATTAATCTGGTATGGTGATAATAATTCGACGGTTGAACGAGAAATTCATAGTCTGCCGGATTTGAGTCTGGCGGTATTCAATCAATATCAGAAAAACACACAACTCAACTGGGATGAAAGTGGTGTTATCAGCTTTGGTGCCGCTAAAATCAATACGGGTTTAAGTGGACAGGTTTATCCTTATTTTTCCGCTTTAACGAGACATCATGTAGACATTGATTTTCTGAATTTTTCAGTGGCGAGAAAAAAGCCAGCCAGTTACTTTAGAAATAAAATGGTATTAATCGGTCATGATGCATATCAACTGCAGGCATTGGCTGACGCAATTAGCAGCATCAATACGGGCTCCATTTATTACACACCGGCTAATAGCTGGTGGTTGCTGCCAGTTGTACTGCTACTGATGGTTATTTATTTATTATGGCTACTGCCATTGTTATCAAAGCACAGTGGACTATTTTTAGGTGCGTTTATTTTGCTGGCTATCATGGTGGCACAGCCGGTGATATTGATTTTACAGGGTGTATGGTGGCCGGTGATACATCTAATATTACTGATGATTTTCGGTCAGGCAGCTGTCTATGTTTATCTGTCAGGGCAGAAAATAATCAATGATCTATTAAATAAACAGTATGATGCCTGGTTTCAGCTGGGGCATTATCAATATGAAAAAGGTGATTATGAAACGGCGATTACCAGTTTATTAAAATGTCGCGCTAATGACGATGTGCTGTCAGATTTATATGAAATTGGGTTGAGCTTTGAGCGTAAGCGTCAATACGATCGTGCTTTACAGATTTACTCTGAAATTAATATCCGTCACTACAATTATAAAGATATAGACCGGCGGCTGAAATCGATAAGCGGATTTTCTGAAACACGTACTGAAGTCTTCAGCCCTGCTCAGGCACAGAAAACACTGGTTATGCCGGAAATGGAAATGCCGGAATTCGGTCGTTATAAAATTGAAAGAGAATTAGGCAGAGGCGCAATGGGTGTTGTGTATCTGGGTAATGATCCGAAGATAAATCGCAAGGTCGCAATTAAAACCCTCGACTATACCCAGTTTAGTAAATCTGAATTAAAAACCGTTAAATCAAGATTTTTTAGAGAGGCGGAAGCGGCTGGTCGATTATCGCATAATAATATTGTGACGGTTTATGATGTTGGTGAAGAAACTGACTTTGCTTTTATCGCTATGGATTACGTTGAAGGTGTTCCTTTATCAGATTTCACGCAGAAAACACAGCTCTTATCGGTCCGAGAAGTCTATCGTATTTTACAGGTTGTTGCGCAAGCGTTGAACTATGCACATGAGCAAAATATTGTTCATCGGGATATTAAGCCCGGTAATATTATGTATAACCCTCAGGATCAACAAATTAAAATAACCGACTTCGGTATCGCTCGGATAACTGATTCAGTGAAAACTCGCACGGGTAGTTTTATGGGTAGTCCGTCTTATATGGCACCGGAACAAATGACTGGATCAAGTGTGGATGGTCAGGCCGATTTATATTCACTAGGCGTGAGTATGTATCAGTTGTTAACCGGTAGCCTGCCCTTTGATGCTGACAGTATAGGTAATTTGGCTTATAAAATTACCAATGAAAAACATAAACCAATTCGGGACATACGTCCGGACTTGCCCGCCAGTGCAACTCGTATTGTGAATAAAGCATTACAAAAGAAAAAAGAAAAACGCTATACAAGCGGTGCAGAAATGGCAGCTGCAATTACTAAGGGTATGCCCTGAACAGGTTAATGGCGTATTTAGAATTTGTGAACTAAATATGATATTTAAATGACTAAAGGTGTAACAGTAGTGTAAGCGGTAACGTGTGACAGGAATTATGCATGATGGATCAATTAAGTATTACTTATGCGGGTGGCACCGACAGGGGTAAAGTTCGTGAACAGAATGAAGACTGTATACTCATGTCTGCATTCGAGCACAGTGATGTATTACTGTTACAGGTTGCAGATGGTGTTGGTGGGCACGAAGGCGGTGAAATTGCTAGCAGGTCAACGGTTGAGTTTATGCAATCATCTGTTGCTAAAGCCGTGTTGTTAGCAAATAGCGGTGCAGGTTTTGCGTCAGACTGGCTGCAAACTACTTTATATCAGGCGATGTCTGATTCAAACCAGCAACTAATACAGCAACAAAGTACGCAATTAAATTTGAGTAATATGGCAACAACATCGGTTGCGATTCTGATTCGTGAAAATGAAATTTCCTTAGGGCATCTTGGCGATTCCAGATGCTATCGGTTTAATCAAAAACTCGAACAATTAACGGAAGATCATACGGCGCTTCAAAAACTTTTGAATGAAGGCAAGATTAATCAGCAGGAGTTTGAAACCATGCCTATGCATCATGTTATTAGTCAGGCCATGGGCTTGTCTCTTCATCCTGAGATAGAAATAACATGCTTAAGTTTACAGCCGGAAGACTGCTTTATACTTTGTTCAGATGGATTAACTAACTGCATGTCTGATGCTCAAATTCAGCATGTACTGGAAAAAAACAATCAGCTTGAAAGTGCCGTCGATGAATTGATAACGTGTGCGAATGATAATGGTGGTACTGATAATATTTCAGTTGTTGTGTTTAGGTGCGAGTAGTTAATATGGACAAGTTACAGAAAAATATTCAACGTCTGCTCGCGATTAAAGCATTAAACGATATTGATAAAATTGTCAGCGAAGAAAATACAAAACAAAAAAATCAATGGCAGTGGGCCGGATTTGTACAGCTTGTGTTCATACTGGCTTTTGTGGTGCTGGCTATATTGATTATGAATGGATGAACTGAGTTATTTTTGAAACATCAAAATCAGTGGACAAACACGAAAAATAATCTTTAAACATCTTCGGTAATACAATGTCCTGCATTTTATATATCTTGTTATCGTTGTTTTTTGTATATCCGATAAATTCAGCCGCAGCCGGTGGCACAGTAACTTCAAAATCGGTGGGCGACAGTGATAGTCCCTTGGCGGTGACTTTCATGTGCGCCTCCTTACGTGTCCAAATTTGAAAGAATGCCGGTTTCTGGGCTTCATCCTTTAAGTTAAACAGTAAGGTCTGTTCACCCGGGGTAAAGAAACGTTTACTAATACCAGCCCAGTCAGTTTTACGTTGCGCATATTCTACATCTATACCAACGGAATGATGTTTGCAAACCGCCAGCATGGCAATGTTATTAGAATGGCTTAAATTAAACTGGATATTATGCGGATTCTGACTTTGCAGCAAAGCCGGTTTGCCGAACTCGCCATATGAAAATTCAATTTCTTCTGCAGCAGTACTAATGTAACTGGAAAGTACGCAATGCATAAAACCATGGGATGCGATAAAAGCTTTACGGTGCTTATAAAACTTAAAGCGCTCACTGCGCTCTTTTTCCGTATCTGAGAGCAGTGGATAGAGATGTTTAATACGTGCTTCGTGGACATTTAAATAATTAAGCCAGACATGAATTTCATTATCTGCCAGATCAGCCAGGTTGTTTGTGCTGATTAATGAACTCTGACTATACCAGTTACTCAAGAGTGTCTTGCCTTGTTGTGTATCAATAAATAAAACAGCGGAATAAGGAGTAATGACACCAGTAGTGAAAATGATAATCCGAATACTACAACCGTTGCCAGTGGCTTTAACATTTCAGAGCCTTCGTTTAAACCTAATGCCAGCGGTAGCATACCAAACACACTGGTTAAGCTGGTCATTAAAATGGGGCGTAAGCGTAAACCTGCTGCTTCGATTACTGCCGCTATTTTTTCCAGACCCTGCTGACGGCAAAGTTCAATTTGCTCAACTAATACAATAGCATTATTAACCACAATACCCGCTAGCATAATAATGCCGAGCCTGGCGGGCATGCTGAGTTGATTGTCCAGTGCGAATTTAATTGCCAGGTAAACACCGATAAGGGTAAAAGGCACGCCTAGTATAATAATAATAGGATTTGTGAGTGATTCATATTGCACGGTCATTACCACGAAAACCAGAAAGACGGCCAGTGCCAGTAAAATAATGCTACTGGAATTATTTTCTTTTAAGGCATCGAGGGTGCCACCATCATAAACAAGGTAGCCATCGGGTAATGGAATAGTATCGACAATTTTAAATACGCTTTCTGTAAGGTTTTTGTAATCGGTGGACGAATCAAGTGAGGCAGAAATTTCATTTATACGTAACTGGTTGTCACGTTTAATTATGCTGGGTGCGGGCTGTATGGACACACTGGCGACATCATATAATCGAATGGCTTCAGCATTTTGCAGGCTGACTATAATGCTTTTTATATCGTCAATCTGGTTTATTTTATTACGCTGTAGTCGCAGGCGAATATCAAATTCAGTATCTCCTTCAAGGTATTGAGTTGCAACCTGTCCGTTAAGTGCAAGTTGCAATGCGGTGCCGATTTGTTCGGCGCTGACATTTAAATCTGCCGCCCGTTGCCTGTTGATTTTAATGACAAGTTCATTGCTTTGCATTTCGTAGCTGTGGCTTAAGTTTTTAAGTTCAGGTATGACACTGATTCTCTGAATAATAGTTTCGGCGATGGTGCTTAAAACCGTAATATCATCACCCTGTATGCGTAAACTAAAATCGTCATCGCCATGGCTGGTTTTTATGCCGCGTACACCTTTAACCCGTAGACGGATTTTATAACCGGCGAGTTGAAGCTCATTAATTTGTTTGCTGGTTTTTTTAACCCAGCTATTACTGCTGATATTGTTGCGTTCGCTAAGTGGTTTGAGCTGTACGGTAATCGATCCGCGGTTACTGGTTTGAAATTGTGAGCGACCAAAGACAAAGCCGCCGGAGCTGACAAATGCAGTTAGTACTTCGGGTTGTTGCAACACCAGCGCTTCCACACGGCGTAATGTGCGGTCCAGTTCTTCGAGTCGGGTGCCGGGCTCAGTGCTGATGCTAATTGAAACCTGTCCTTCATCCATAGTGGGAAAGAATATATCTTTAGCATGGTAGAGTTGATAGGCGCTGAAAATTAAAGCTGCCATAAATAGACTGATAATGAGTGAGCTATAAGGAAGGCAATAACTTAGTGCGCTTTTATATTTGTTTTTAATGGTGTTGAACACACCGCTGTCAGTATCTGCTTGCGGCGTCTGTATTTTTGCACCGAGTGCGGGTATTAATGTTAATGCCACTATCAGTGATGCAATAATGGCAGCGCTTAAGGTAATAATTAATTCACTGAATAACAGGCCGATTAAGCCGCCGATAAAAAGAAAAGGGATTACTGCAACCAGATTGGTTAAGGTTGAGGCGGTAATAGCACTGGTAACTTCTGCTGCTGCATTGGTGGCAGCAACATCGGCTGCTTCTCCGATGGCCTGATGACGGGAAATGTTTTCCAGCATCACAATGGTATTATCCACCAGTAAACCAATGCCTAATGCGAGACCACCGAGTGACATAATATTTAGACTGATATCGCTCAGTCCCATAATTAAAAATGTAATAAAAATGGCTAGCGGAATAGCGCTACCAACAATAAGGGTGCGGCGAAAATCGCGTAAAAACAGGTATACTACTAGCATGGCCAGCAGCGCACCGCTAAGCGCGGCAAGGCTGGCATTATTTAATGCCCGTAAAATATATATTGACTGGTCACCGACAACTTCAACCGTTATATCGGCAGGCAGTAATTTCTGGGATTTAAACCACTCAATCTGTTTGTGTAAATGACGGGCTACATCAACTGTATTGGTATCTGGCTGCTTTTGAATCGTCAGCTTAATACCGGGCTGTTGATTAAGACGAATGCGTAATTCCTCGTCCTGATGACTGTCGATAATCTGTGCAACATCACTTAATACCAGATTCTGATTATTAATATTTTGCAGTGAATTTAATTGTGAAAAATCAGTTTGTAATGATTTAGTCAGGGGCAGGTTGGCAATGGCTGCTACTGAGTCAAAGCGCCCAAGTGTTCGTGCGCTGATTTTACGCGTATCCATATATAAAATTCCGCTGGAAATATCCTGATTTTCCTGTTGCAGCAATTTTTTTATGTCGGCGATTTTGTAACCGGCGGCGGCAAGTTTTTCCTGATCAATAATAACCTGTATTTCACGAATCAGGCCACCACCTACTTCGGTTGAAGCGACGCCCTCGATATTTAAAAACCATTTGGAAAACTCATAATCAACCCAGCTACGTAATTCAATTGGGTTGCGGGTTGAGGAGCTAATCACCAGTTCCATAACCGGTAATTGTGATGGGTCGCGTTTATAAATGACAGGTGGTTGATCCGTAGCAGGTAAAAAACGTTTTGCCCGGTCAAGGCGGGTGCTGGCATCCTGTAGTGCCTGATCGATATCGGTGCCATAGGGAAATGACAAACTAACTGCACTGCGCCCCTCTGACGTATCAGACTGCACTCGTGTTGCACCTTCGGTAATTGCCAGTTGTTCTTCGAGCTGGCGGGTAATTTTATCTTCCATTACCGATGCCGGAGTACCGGGCTCAAGTATGCGAATTCGAATGTCCGGATAAATAATATCCGGTAATAAATTAATGTTTAAGCGGTCGAAAGAAAACAGCCCCACCACTAGCACCGTCAGCGATAACATAATAACAGCTATCGGACGTTGAATGGACCAGCTGGCTAAACCGCCTGTACGTTTTAAGTCATTCATATTTGTTTAGGTATGCCGCTAGTGGCTGATAAGTTTGACTGGCATGTCATCTTTAATGCCAAACAAACCTTTGCTGATTACAGCCTGTTGATCGGTTAAGCCTTCGAGTACTTCGATAAAGTCTGCCTGTTGAATGCCGGTACTGATATTTACGCGCTGCGCGCGCTGGCCTTTTACGGTGAACACATAAGCGCCTTTTTTATCGTGACGGATAGTGTCATAAGGGATCATTAAGCGATTTTTGCTTTCGGTAATGATTTTTACCCGACAAAATTGCCCCGCCAGTGCGCCTTCAGGTACCGGTTTGAGAATGACTTCAATGGTTCCACGGCGGGTGTTTTTATCGATTACCGGGTAGATGCGTTTAATGCTGCCATTAAAAGACTGGTCAGCTAATGCATCAATGGTGATTACAACACGGCTGCCTTTTTTAATTAACGGCAGTAGTAACTCGCTTAATTGAATTTCGGCCTTGAGGCTGGAAGTATCAATTAATGTCAGCAGATGACTGTGTAACGGAATGACATCTCCGGGTTCTGCCAGACGCTCTGAAATAATACCGGCGATAGGTGCTTTGATGGTGCTGTGTTTAAATTCAGTTTGTTTCAGGTGTAACTCGGCAGCCGCTATTTCGCTTAGAGTACGTGCCTGTGCCACTTCACTCTCCGATGCAAGCTTTCGCGGGGCAAGATCTTTTAAGCGGCGGTAATCGACTTTATTCTGATCTAAAGTGGCCTGTGCTTTGTGCATTTCAGCTTTGAGTAAGTTGTCATCCAGTTTAACCAGAATTTGCCCCTGCTTTACAATGTCGCCGGGATAGATAGGTAAGGCGGTGAGTAAGCCGGGTACCTGATTAATAATACGCACCCGGCGAATGGGCTGTAATGTGCCGGTAATAGTTTGTTCAACGGCACTGGTCTGCATACTGACGATAACGGTTTCAACAAGATGCTGGGTTGGCTTGCGAGCTGACTTTTGCTGCGGAGAGTCGCTACAGGCGGAGAGCTGCAGTGCGCATATCAGGCAAAGTGTTCTCGATAATAATTTCAATGCGTTAAAATTCAAAAGCATACCTTTAGTGGGGATTCCCTGGTGGGTGTTACCGGGGCCGAAGCTTGTGCCCGATATTCAGGCTAGATTGTATCATTGATTATTCTCTATAACGTATTCTAAATAAAGCCGACTTTAACGTATAATAGAGCGTAATTATTTAACTTTAAAGTTCCGCCTACTTTTATGCAGTCATTTCATCGGCCTACCGAAGCACCTCATTCAGAACGTAAAGACTTAATAAACCTCAAACGTATGCTGCCATTTTTATGGAGTTACAAAGGCCGGGTGCTGGTTGCGTTGATGTCACTGATGTTAGCAAAAATGGCAATTGTGAGTATTCCGCTGATATTAAAAAACATTGTTGATTCACTGGATATCTCGGCTGGTGTAACATCCGGTAGTATGGGCTCAGCGTTTCCCCATAACCTGCCGCTTGAACTACCGTTAATGTTATTGCTGGGTTATGGCGCGTTGCGTTTAATGAATGTGCTGTTTAATGAACTGCGCGATGCGATATTTGCCAGAGTCAGATATCGGGCGATGCGTGATATTTCTAAGAAAGTGATGGCGCATTTATATAACCTGTCTCTGAGCTTTCATCTGGAGCGTAAAACCGGTGGTATTTCCCGTGACCTTGATAGGGGCGCGCGTAGTTTATCTTCGATTTTAAATTATTTAACATTTAATATTATTCCAACGCTGACGGAATTTGTGATGGTTGCGGCTATTTTATTCAGCCAATACGATTCTGAATTTGCTTTAATTACCTTTGGCACGGTGGTTATTTATCTGGCTTACACCATGGCTTTAACTGAATGGCGCATGCACTTTCGTCATGAAATGAATGCCCACGATTCGGAAGCTAACTCACGTGCGATTGACGGATTGATTAATTACGAAACCGTAAAGTATTTTAATAATGAGGATTACGAAGTCAAACGTTACAACGACACGCTGGAAAAGTGGGAAGAGTGCGCAGTAAAAAGCACCAGCTCAATGGCGCTGTTAAATTTTGGTCAGGGCGCCATTATTGCCATCGGCGTAACTCTGGTGATGATAGCTGCTGCTCAGGGGGTGGTGTCTGGCGAGCTGACTATTGGTGATCTGGTGCTGGTAAATGCGATGATGCTACAGTTATTTATTCCACTGGGTTTTTTGGGTATTATTTATCGATCAATGAAACATGCACTGGCGGATATGGATTTAATGTTTAAATTGCTGGATAACAAACCGGCTATTGAAGATGTGCAAAGTGCAAAAGAACTCAACGTTATTCAGGCGAATATTGAATTTAAAAATATTAATTTTTCATATAATAAAGACCGGCAGATATTACACGATGTGAGTTTTATTATTCCCAGTGGTCATAAAGTGGCGGTGGTTGGACCCTCCGGCGCAGGTAAGTCAACACTGGCGCGTTTACTGTTTCGTTTTTATGATACGGATCAGGGTGAAATACTGATTGATGGACAAAATTTAAAAAACGTATCGCAGGCCAGCTTACGAAAAAATATTGGTATTGTGCCGCAGGATACGGTGTTGTTTAACGAAAGTGTATTTCATAATATTCAATATGCAAGACCGGGTGCAACCGAGGGCGAAGTACGTCATGCAGCAAAAATTGCCAATATAGATGAGTTTATAGAATCACTGCCTGAAGGTTACGGCACTATTGTTGGCGAGCGGGGATTAAAACTTTCCGGTGGTGAAAAGCAGCGCATTGCTATTGCACGAGTGATTTTAAAAAACCCACGAATTTTAATTTTTGATGAAGCGACTTCTTCTTTAGATTCGCATTCTGAGCAGTTTATTTTAAAATCATTAAAAGAAGTTTCTGAAGAGCATACTACATTGGTTATTGCACATCGTTTATCAACTATTGTTGATGCTAATAATATTATTGTGCTGGAGAATGGAAAAATATCCGAGCAGGGATCGCACCAGCAACTACTGGATAAAAACGGTCTATATGCGAGTTTATGGAAGATGCAGCAGGATGAAGATAGCTCAATGCAATAAAGATATATTATCTATTTCAGTTTTCTGAAAGTACATCATGCCATTGTTGTTTAAGTAAATCGCTATACCAGAAAGATACATCAGGTGCAGCAGGCGGGTTGTTTAAGAAGTCAGCCAGCGCCTCAGCTAGTGCATCAGCTGAAGCCGCGCTATTATTGGCGGCATATCTAAACCCGGCTGAATATTGCTCCCGATAACACAAATCATCCGGTACCAGCGGCACCGCGCCGGCACTCACGGCTTCCAGCATTGCCAGTCCCTGAAATTCGTGGATAGCAGTGCTGACCACAATGGATGATAGTGACAGATACCTCTGATACTGCTGTTTTGAAACTTTGCCATTAATTATGATTTTATCAGCAAATTCTTTTTCGATATGCAATAAGGCTGATGTTTTATTCGCAGGTCTGTCACCCAGTAGCGCCAGTTTAAAATCAACACCCATATTATTAAGCTTAATCAGCGCCTGTACGAAAGTTTCTGGCGCCTTGTCATACTCCCAGCGGTGATTCCACAAAATCAGTTTAGTATTTTTTTTATCTGCAGGTTTAATTTTTGTAATAGAAACCGGTAATAGTGTCGCTTTGTTTTTTAACTGGCGGGTAATGTTGTCTGGTATTTCATCAGGTAGCATTTTTAATAAATGATCAATGCCATTTAGAAATGAATCACGATTATATTTTGAATTAAAAAATATTTTGTTTGCAGCCAATGCACCATATAGTTGTACCATCTGCGGGTCAACTGATTCATGCTGTTTTTGACTGGTCGGATAGGCAAACTGATTTTCATGAAAATAATAAAGGCAGGGGACATTCGCCAGTTGAGGGTGTAGGCCTTTTAATGTGGCCAGATCTACCATCGAAGTTGCTAGAATTAAATTGGGTTTTTCTGCAGGTAATTTATTTAACCATGACAAAGGGTTGCCGCGAATCCGCCAGCGAAAGTGGCGGCCGGGTAATTCGAGTTTGTGCCAGTTGAATTCATCAAAGGTTTTTAATAACCAGTTAGCCCATGAAGCGTGACTGTCCGACCGATAAGCAGATAGTAGCCAGATATTTTTTTGGTGTGTGCGATTCATGCGGTGAACTATGACAGCTTATAGCTTTTGATTAAAGTTTTAAATCTGCCTTTACTGTCCTGTTAATTTTTAAAATGTGGATTGAACGCTTGATATAACCGGCTAAAAATATACAACCACTTAATTAGACATGAAAACAGAGCATATCATGTCGCCGTCCTCGAATGCTGGTGTTGGGGGAGTAGTGTCTTTAGGGTGTTTAAGACCGTCAGGTTCTCGATACCAGTATTCGGGAATGATAGAGAAATTATTGCTGACAGTAGTGTGCGTAGTCAGGTATCCAGTGTCTGTCGAATTTTCATGGTTACTCGATTCCTGTCTACGCTGGATATGAGGATATTATTAAGTTAATGGGGCAGCATGGATATCTATAATTAAAAATTTAGTACACATAAACTTCAGCTGATATTCTACGAAATAAAGCCTGTTATTCGGTGTTTATTTAATGAAGTTGATACACAAATAGGTATTAAATTTCCATATAATAATACACGAAGGTTGAGTGTCTTTAAGCCCAAAAGGTTAAATTCAGGTGGCTTTAAGAAGGTTGTGGTTAGTAACATGATTTTTTATAGGGTGAGCGTAATGAAGGTAATTTTTATAAACCTGTGTTTGATGTACCTGTTAATTTCATGCGGTGGTGGTGATAGTTCGCCAACAGTTGTTGATCTTTCCATACCTGAAAAGTCACTTTGAGCGGCGCAGGTGATCTGGGTGTTTTTGATCCTTCCCTGAGTCGTGACCCTGCAACCAACCGGTTACTGGTAGCATTAGTGAGTATCTGGTTTATTTTCGCTGCAACCAGTCATGTGACATTACCAGCGCAGCAAGTTGGCAATATCTGGGGCAGTTGTTAACGGTGAATGATGCGCAAGCTGCCACCGGTGATCATCATTTTCAGGCACCGTCAATCATCGAAAAAAATGTTAAAACCTATTTTGCTGGTTACGCCGGTAGATACCACGTCAGGCGACAGGTATAACGGTTGCCGGGTATATGAATTCACTGATATTGATACCAATCAGCTACGCCGGAATAATGGAGCATTAGTTGAGGTGGCATGCATTGATGGTGATACAGGTTCGCATAATGGAGCCTGTGACGGATATAGTGGGCAGGATGGAGGGTTTTTTTGAGTCAATTTGGTATTAAAGGTAGCGCTGATACGTTTCAAATGTATAAAAGTCAGGTGAGTTTGCCGTAGGCTGTGTTGAATAGTATTTGTTTAAATATTAATAGAAAACGTGAACAATGCAAATGACCGCAATAAAGAATAGTTTCTATTGGAGTAAAGTCAGCAGAAAAAATACTTTAATCGTTATGTGCCTGTGTAGATATTCACTATGGCATCTATATTTGTTATGTTTTTATCGATCGATTTGCGGTCAGTTACGTTGTTTTTTTCTTTATGACTTTACTCACATTTATTTTATTTTCTGTGCACAAATCGTCTGCGCAACTTCATTACAGTCATCGCTCATTACATATAAATAAGTCGGCATAACGGTTTCGGCTGCGGGCATATCAGCAGGGTTTTCGCCGGGAAATGAGCGTACTCTAAACTGGGTTCTTACTGGCCCCGGGTTAATTGCATTCACCTGCACCGGATTGTTTTCGGTATCCAGTTCATCGCCAATCACTTTCATAAAACCGCTAATGGCATCTTTGGACACCGCATAGGCCCCCCAGTATGCATGGGTTTTATCGTCGGTGGTGAAAATGATTTTTGAGCCGGCGGTATCGCGCATTAATGGTAATAGTGCGCGGGTCATTACAAAGGGAGCATTTAAATTCACCTGCATGACTTTATACCAGACGTCTATATCGTGTTGCTGAATCGGGCTGGTGGTACCAAAAATAGCAGCATTGTGCAGTAGACCATGCAGGGCACCAAATTGCTCTTTTAAGGTGGCAGCCAGATCTTCGTAATCTTTAGGGGTTGCACCCTCTAGATTCAGCGGATAAATTGCCGGTTCCGGGTATCCAGCATTGACAATCTCATCATAGGTTTTTTCGAGTTTTTTAATGGTGCGCCCGAGCAGCACTACCGTCGCGCCGTGTTTGGCGTAGGCAATAGATGCGGCCTGCCCCAGGCCATCTCCGGCACCGGTGATTAAAATTATTTTATCTTTTAAAAAATCGGGTTGTGGCTGATATGGCATTAATCTCTCGACCTGTTATTTGGCTGATATTAAAAGTTGTGCGCATTCTACACCAGAGCGTAGGGCTCCTTCGAGTGTTGATGGTAATCCGGGGACATTATTTTCTTCAATATACACATAATCGCCACATAAATTGAGATTACTCAAGTTTGTGCGTATGCTCGGGCGGTGTTTGTCCACATCTGGGTGGCAGCGCAAGGTGGCGCGTTTTTCGGTGATGACTTTACTGCTGTGTAATTCCGGCAGGTTTTTTACGCAATTGGCTAATTCAGCATAAATAGTCTCAACCAGTGCTACTGTGGGCATATCCAGATGCTTGCCAGTGGCGCTGATGACCACCGCCAGCATATTGTTGTGGCCGCTGGCTTTACGTTCAAATACCCATTCAGCGGTACCATTGAGTAAACCCAGCATCGGGTAGGGCAGGGATACCGGCTGTGTAAACTGTAAATACAGGGTGCAAACTGGTTCGTATATCAGCTGGTTTATTTGTGTGCACACTGGCTGACAGGCTGGAATGTCCGTTAGTAGCTTTGCGCTGATACTGGCAGGAGTTGCCAGAATAACCTGATCAAAATCCAGTGCATTGTCATTGACGATAATGGATTTAATTTGTTGGTTTTCAAACTCTAATTTTTGAACCTTACTGTGGGTTTTTATCTCTCCGCCATGTTGCAGAATAAACCGTTCAGCCAATGTCGGAAATACATGTCCCAGATCAGTTGTCGGAATCAGTAAATCGGTAAAGCTCGCCGGCGCATTAAATGTTTGTTGCAGAACATTTTGAAAGGCTTTTGCAGATGCTTGTTGCGGATGAGTGTTTAAGGCTGCAAGGCAAACGGGTTCGAGGAGATTCTGAGTGTAATTATGCGGCAGCCTGGCTCGGCTTAACCACTCGCTAACCGGGCAGTCATTGTTTATTTTGCTGTTTAATAATTTATTAAAGCGCAGTAATAATGATATTTTTTCTTTTAAAGACAGGCTCGGTGTATTTAATACGCCAAATAATAAATGCAATGGTGCAGGATAAGTGGGTAATTGTAAATCAAATGCGGTGTCGCCGGTTTGTGCATCGAGCATTAACATGCGCTGGGGCATTTGGGTAAAAAGCTTATCTACATCTGCCTGCAGTATGTTTAATAATTTCAGCATTTGCTGGTAAGCGCCAATCATTAAATGCTGGCCGTTATCCAGCGTTTTGTCGTCCCATTGTATACTGCGGGCACGACCGCCGAGCTGCGGGGCAGATTCAAAAACAGTGACATTAAAATTTTGCTGGCAAAGTTCAACCGCCGCAGCCAGGCCGGCCCAGCCGCCACCGATAATGGCGACACGGGGTTTGCGATGCGGTTTTTTCTGGATCACAGTCGCTGGATTCCCGATAGAAGCACTCGGGGATAACGCGTTTTTTCTGACTTTGCTGCGGACTTATATATCATGAAACGAAAAATACCTTAATGAAGTTATGGATGTTTGTTTTTCAAATTATTAGCAACCTGTTAACTTAACAGCCTCGTCACTCCTGCGAAGGCAGAAATCCAGTGTCTTTAAGTTATACGAAGTCGTTTGATCCCTGATAGAAACACTCGGGAATGACGAAGTTTTTCTGATTTTCAAATGTACTTTTATCGCATGAACGCAGACATAGCTTATTAGGTCATGAATATTTACTGATTTTTCAAATATTGCTTATAACGTTTTTTCTCACGCCGCGAGGTACGCCAGGCTAACCAGAGTTTGCGTGCGGGGGTAAGTTTAATACGATGCTCTAATACTTTAAACTGATCGTTTTCAATTTCTTCCAGTAGCGATAAATAAATTTCCGCCATAATTAAACCGATATGCTGTGAATAACGATCTTCTTCCGGTAATTCATTAAAGGCTTTCTGATAATATTCACGGGCCCGATCCGCCTGATATTGAAACAACTTTTTTACGGCATCGCTGGTTACCGGCTGGGTTAAGCTCTGACGTGTGACAGCAAACTGTTCCAGCTCATCCTGTGGAATATATACCCGACCGCGCTCCGCATCTTCGCGTACATCACGTAAAATATTAGTGAGCTGAAATGCCATACCTAAATCATGCGCGTACTTCAGGGTCTGTCGATCATTAAAGCCAAAAATTTCAGCGGTTAATAAACCGACAACACTGGCGGCACGATAGCAGTAAAGGGATAGATCTTTAAAGTTAGCATAGTGATGAATATGCAGATCCATTTCCATACCGTCAATAATTTCCAGCAGATATTCTTCGGCTAAATTAAATTCGCCGAGTAAATCCTGTAATGCCAGCGTTACTGGATGGCTAGCTTCGTGCTGATAAAGTTTAGCCACTTCGAGTCGCCACCAGTTAAGCGTTTGCTGTGCAACTTGCGGGTCTTTGCATTCGTCAACCACATCATCGACTTCGCGACAGAATGCATAAAGCGCAATAATAGCACGGCGTTTAAGCTCGGGTAAAAAGCGAAAGCTGGCGTAAAAGCTGGAGCCACTGGCGGCAGCTTTATTCTGACAGTATTGGTCGGGCGTCATATTTAAACGTAATTATTTTTCAGTTGTACTGGATTGTGTGTCTGCAGGTTTGGCTGTTATGGCGGGCGCGGCTGGTTGCGCACGCACGGCGGCGATAACTTCATCGGTGATATCGACTTCAGGATTAAACCAGATGGTTGTGTTATTTGCAGTGACGACAATATCTACGCCACGACTACGTGCAATTTTTTCTGCAACAGGTTTGATGTTAAGACGTAACTGCTGAATTAAAGCTGCTCGATATTGCTGGGATTTCTGTGAAGCTAGCATCTTAGCCTGTTGCATTTTCTGGTTAGCCAGCTGGGTTAGTTGCTGTAATTTCTGCTGCTCTTCTGTAGATAGTTTTTTGCCCATCTTTTTCTTTTCTGCGGCAAGTTGCTCATTGAGTTTATTCGAAATAGTGTTGAGCTGGGCATTGAGTTCCTGATTGGCCTGTTCAATTTGCTGCTTAATAATAGCCGCCTGACCGGTTGCATTGGCGATGGCATCTAAATCGAGTATAGCGGTGCCGGTAGACTGGAATTTATCGCAGCCAGTGAGTGAAATGAGAGTGAGCAGGCAAATAACCGCAATCAGTTTTCTGGGCATGTTTTAATCCTTGTTTTACAGGTGGTTTAATCGGCAATCGGCCGGTAAATAATCTGGCTGCGACTATATCATATTATTTTGCCCGCAGCGCCTTCCAGAAAACCCATAGCCAGTCATTTATATCCAGCCGTGGACGGCTGAAAACATCATCGGTCTGTTTATCAAGCTTTAATAAAATACGTGAACCACCGGCTATAATCAGACGTATTTCAAAGCCAAAACGGCCTTTCAGAGATTTGCCCAGTGGCGCGCCGCCCTGCAGTAATTTATGAGCCCGTTCGTATTGCTTGCGCATCAGTAAAATCATTGGGCCATCAGTGCGCTGGTTCTTAAAATAGGTTTCATTGACGAAGGCGGCGCGAATTTCATCCTGTGGAATATAAATCCGCTCCAGTTTAATATAATCCTGTGCCATATCCTGATAAAAATTTATCAGCTGCAATGCACTGCAAACCGCATCAGATTGTGCCAGGGATTTTCTATCCGTCAGCCCGTATAAATGCAGCATTAAGCGCCCCACCGGGTTGGCTGAACGCCGACAGTATTGCATCAGTTCACCAAAATCTGCGTAGCGCTTGTGGCTGACATCCTGTTTAAAGGCATCAATTAAATCCGTAAACAGCTCTTTTGGGAGTGTGAATTTATGTACGCAGTCCGCCAGTGCGATAAATACCGGGTCGTCACTGCCAGTGCCGGCGTAGAGCTGTTCGATTTGTCGGTAGAGCTGATCGAGCTCTGCCAGACGTTGCTCATCACTTAAATCACCTTCGTCGGCAAAATCATCCGCACGGCGGGCAAACGCATAAATGGCGGCGGTGGGCAGGCGCATTCTGCGGGGCAGGATCCATGAGGCCACGGGGAAGTTTTCATAGTGGTTCCTGGCGATGCTCAGGCAGTGCTGATAGGCTTGTCTGGTATTCATAAATACGGGGAGCTTTTGAGTGTGTAAAACTAATCCGACTGAAAGGTTTGCGCAATAGTATAATCTCGCCATGAAGTATGCAAACCTTGAGTGGCGCGATGGCCAGCCCTATAGTCCAGAATTTGATGATGTGTATTTTTCGGCAGATAATGGCATTGCCGAAACCGAGCATGTGTTTATTCGCCATAATCAACTAGTGGAGCGCTTTGCGCAGAATACGAGGGATTATTTCACTATTGCTGAAACCGGTTTTGGATCAGGTTTAAATTTTCTAGTGGCGGTTAAACATTGGCTGGAGTTAAGCCAGCCCCATCAATGCCTGCATTTTTATTCGCTGGAAAGCACGCCATTTACACGGGATGATTTAATCCGCGCGCAACACTCATGGCCTGAACTCAAAGATATTGCCGGGCGATTGCAGCAACAATATAGTGTAGCCAGTTATGGTTTTCACCGCTTTGACTTTTTTAATGGTCGGGTAAAACTGGTGTTAATGCTGGGTGAAGCCGAGACCATGCTGGTGCAAATGCAGGCAAAGGTAGACGCCTGGTTTCTGGATGGTTTTGCTCCCGGCTGTAATCCGGACATGTGGAATGACAGAGTGTTTTCGCATATTCAGCGATTAAGCCGGGAAGCTGCCACACTGAGTACTTACACCGCCGCGGGCTTTGTGCGCCGGGGATTGATCGAAAAAGGTTTCGCTATTGAAAAAGTCAGCGGTACAGGAAAAAAACGCCATATGCTGGCTGGAAGATTAAAAGATCAAATAGTGAATAATGATTATTCACAGCAGCCCTGGTTTGAAACCGCACATCCACTTCAATCTAAAAATAAAACTATCAGTATCATTGGGGCGGGCATTGCCGGCATTAGCAGTGCATGGGCGTTAGTTAAGCGCGGCTACCAGGTAGAGATATTTGATGCGGGCTGTGGTTTAGGTGCACAGGCTTCGGGTAATCCCCGGGGCATGATAATGCCACGTTTGAGTTTGCAGGATTGTGCAGATGCAGAGTTTTATACGTCAGCTTATTTTTATGCATTACGGTGTTTGCAGGTATTAGATCCGCAGCAACAATGCTGGCAACAAACCGGCGGCTTGCAATTACCGAGTAACCCGCGCAACAAAAAACAGATGGCCAACTATCCGCAGGATGCGGCACTGGCGATAACACTGGATGCACAAACTGCGAGTGAAAAATGTGGGCTTGATATTGCACAAGTCGTACATTATTTTCCGCAAGCGGCCTGTGTGTATCCGCAGCAGGTATTGCAAAAAATGATTGATGAAATGGGGAGTGCACTTCAGATACATTACAATATGTCGATTGAATCACTGACTTATGCGGATAATGAATGGCAATTGAAAAATAACAGTAACAACATTGTGCATAAAACGGATAAGCTGATACTGGCAAATGGCTGGCAGCTTAAAAAATATTCTCAGCTAGAGCACCTTTATCTGCAGCCCGCACGTGGACAGTTAAGTTATTATCGATCTAATGAGCAGAGTCGAAAACTTAAGTTGCCGGTATCATTTGAGGGTTATCTGATGCCTGAAAGTCAGGCGCAACATGTGAGTGGTGCCAGCTTTGAAGTGGATGACTGGGGTACAGAATTAAGACAGACTGAAGCGACTGAAAATTTAAATGACATCAATCGCTGGTTTAAGAATTTATTTTTAGCAAAAGATAATGTAGGTGGCAGAGCATCGGTGCGGGCGGTAACGGCGGACAGAATTCCAGTAGTCGGGGAAGTTGCTGCACAGCATCAACTGATAACGGATTACGCCGATTTATATAAAGGTAAACCTGCCGATAAATACCCGCTAAGTCAGAGCCTGCCCGGTTTATATGTGAATAGTGGATACGGCGCACGTGGTTTCAGCAGTGCTTTTCTATCCTCTGAGCTGCTGGCAGCAATGATTTGTAATGAACCCTTGCCGGTATCAAAGCGGGTACGGTATGCTTTGCATTCTTCCCGATTTTTAATCCGATCTTTAAAAAAGCGACGTTTTAATGAAAAATAGTATTTTAGTGAGTTTAGTTTTATCGGTTTTAATGGTTATGTCATTTTCATTACAGGCTAAATGCAGTGATCAAGCGGCTGCCGGTGTGAACTGGACAGGCTGTGATAAAAGTAATCTGGATTTAAGTGGAGTTAATTTACAAAGTGCGGTTTTACGCAGAGTGAATTTTACCAACAGTAATTTATCTAAGGCACGTTTACAGAATGCGGATTTTACTTTTTCACAATTAGAAAATACAAAATTTATCGGAGCCAGGATGGAGCGGGCGCGATTAAATAATACCAATATGCTCAAAACT
Organism: uncultured Thiotrichaceae bacterium; assembly: GCA_964531165.1. GTDB lineage: Bacteria > Pseudomonadota > Gammaproteobacteria > SZUA-229 > SZUA-229 > SZUA-229. Next base: position 4,498 of record CAZHEA010000036.1, on the reverse strand, counting down.
GACTTTTCGCAGGCAGTATTGGAAGAGGCTCGTTTTAGCCGGGCAACGATAGTACAGACAAATTTTAAATCCAGTCGTTTAAACAAAACAGACTTTTATGATGTAACGATAGAGCAGGGCGTGTTCGAAAATGCACAACTAGAAAAAGCTAATTTTAGCCGGGCTAAATTGTCAGCAGCTAGTTTCGTTAATATTAATGCAAGAGAGGTGGTTTTTAGTCAGGCTGATTTAGAAGGTGCTGATTTTAGCGGGGCAAATTTAAACTCAGCAAAGTTTGTCGATGCAAGTTTATTAAATACAAATTTTAATAAAGCTGATTTAAGCTCGGCATCAATACAGGGTGCTGAAATTGATGGTGCTATATTTGATGGCGCAAAGCTAAGTAGTACCATCTGGGTAAAGTATAAGCGTTGCCGCACAGGTTCTATTGGCAGCTGTGACTAACTAAATCATTGATAGTTACATTAATGTCATAATAAAATTTTTTCAGTATGATGAATAATTCTGCTATTAGAGTACAGTTCCTGATCGTTGGCTTAGCTTTTTCTAGGGAATGTCATTGTATGAAAAATAATATTTAACAAACTTATTTAATTCACCTGCTTTTTTGGCTTGTTGATACTCGGTAGTTTCAAAGCGACGATGATAGTCAGTACGTAATTTTTTTGAATGCGTATCTCTCCATATATTTTGAAAAAATATAGCTCTTTTTTCCCGTATAGGGTAGCTATGATGGTATTTGCCATTGGCCAGATCTGAGGCATGAACTATTTCATGGATTAATATTCCGCTATTGTATGTTTTATGAGTTTGAGTAATTCTGTTTTTGTTTATATAGATAATTGAACTGGTAGCAGCGCTTCGTTCAGCACCTCGTTTAAGATCATCTAGAGCCTTAGTATGGGAGCGCGATTTTTTACCGCTTTTATGCCATGTAGACGGATCGTTTGTAATTGCTTTTATTGTAATAGTAGAAGATGAATTGTCTATGCGCTGTATTAGTCTGGCCAGGTGTTTTGAACTTCTTCTTGCGGCTGATAAATTACTTTTAACTTTTTCTTTGAAAATATTCGAGCCTTCAATAACTATGTCGGCTTTAGCAGGCGGTACGGGGTTTATTATAAACAGTAGGAGTATCATGTGAATGATGTTTCTCATTATATTTAGCCTGTCGATATTAATATTAAGCTTAAAACCCGGTTTTAAGTCCAGTGGGCCGGTACATGCTGTATTGATAGGTGGTAGATTTCCTTTCATAATCTGACAGCTAAAAAACACAAGCGTAACACTGGTTCGAATGAACGCCCTTTTTATTGCGTTACCGGGTTCGCGTGAAAATAGTGAATATGTTTTATACTATTTCGGAATTGAAATATTTAGCGAGCTAAGTAAGTGATAATAAGCAAATATAGTTAGCAGGGCCAGACCAAATGCCAGAACACTTCTGTATTTAAGCCCGTGATCATGGTGTTTTGTTCTGTCTTTATGTGATGCTACATCCATCATTTCGTCACCAAAAAATATCGATAGAAAAGTGCCGAATGCACTAATTATTAAAATACTCCAGTACGGATAAGGCTCACTTATAATTGTTTTTAACAGGCCCGTTAAAAAAGTAAGATTATATGAATCGGGAGAATATAAAAATACAAAAATATTAATGCCTATGGCAACAAACCATAAAATAATTTGTGTATATGCCATTTTAAAGCTAAAAAGAAGCCTGACAGGAAAGGCTAGAATAAACCCGCCATCGGCTACAGGCGTACATAACACAAAAAAGCTCCATGTTAAAACGGTTACCATCAATCCTGTTGAGGCATCATATTTCCAACTCATATACCCGAAGTATGCGAGTACAATAGCCACCAGGGATAGAAACTTAAAAAAAGTTTCAAAATGAGTTTTGTGCTTAATGTTAAAGTCTAGTTTTATATTTTCTTTTTTTGACATTGAGTAGATACCTGAAAAATTCTAATGTGAAAACCCCGCATAGAATTTTATTCTAGCATGGACATCCATCGGAACTTTTTTTATTTAGAAGTGAGGCTCACCGCTTCTGGATGATGTAGTGAATAATCGAAAGCAGAGTTGTGATTTATCCCAGTGCCTGTTGATAGATCGCTTTTCTAACACTCAGTAATGGTGACAGCAAGCCCGCCTAAAGATGTTTCTTTGAACTTTAAGGGCATTTCCTCTCCTGTCTGCTTCATCGCAGAAATGCATTTATTCAAAGGCATAAAATGTTCACCGTCCCCATGCAGAGCAAGAGACGTAGCCGTATACGCCTTGATAGCACCAAAACCGTTTAAGGGACCTGAACAAGTCCATGTACTGGATCACAGGTCATTCCAAGGTGGTGTTCGAGAGCAATCTCAGCTGCATATTCAATTTGTTGAGGCGTACCACCCCGTACAGCACATAATCCGGCGGCAGCCATTGCAGCAACGGCCATGCCAGTGTTGATTGCGGCTATCAGGATAAGTCAGTAGTAGAAATGTTTCATGTTTTGCATCCTGTGTATTTAATGAGTATTCGGCTTGTTACAGGCAATAAATCAGATTGATATTACTTGTGCTTTGTCATGATTTTAATCTGGTGTATTTAACGTTTCTTTAAAAGATTGAATGCGTTTTAAATTGGCCCCCATATCACTGTGCCCTACCCGGGAAGCGGAGCGAATATGAATAAGCTGATTTTCGGGGTCGATGCGTATTTCAAAGTCATCTACGTATTTAAAAAACCCGGATGTATAAGTGGCTGAAATGTAATTGTCCTGATTTTTTATAATTGTGCCACCGCTAGTGGTTATTGCGTTGACTAAATTTTCAATGTTGATTGACGGGTGTTCAATGGCATCAGTATAGTGCGATTTATCAGCTGGATATTCAGTGCAGATACAATTTGGTTTGTTTGAACAGGCGGTTAGCTTTGAGTCAACTATGCCATTTGCTGTACCGGTTTGAGATTTGTAGCCCAGATAAAAAAAATAAACCAGACCGACGCTGATAAGCAATAAAATTAAAATCAGGAGTATTTTCATATTATAAATAGTGCTTGTTATTTTTTATGTTAAAAAATGATTATAATATTCTGTCATTACCGAATGCCTTTAGTCGGGATGACAGGATCGTTTAAACTTGTTTCAGAGCCTAGTTAGACTTTTTAACAAACTGCGTTAAAATCACAATTCGCTGACCTTCCACCCGGCCTTCAATGTGCTCTGCATTATCGGCAACCAGTGAAATACCTCTGACAGCGGTGCCTCGTTTGGCGGTGAAGTTTGCGCCTTTTACATTAAGGTCTTTTATCAGGGTGACCGTATCGCCTGCACTGAGTACGGCGCCGTTACTGTCTTTATGCACAACCGCATCATCGGCTTCATCAGACAGCCCGGCTTTGGCCCAGTTCAGTAATTCGTCGTCCAGATACAGCATATCCAGTAAATCCTGTGGCCAGCTTTCAGCAGTTAACCGCTTTAACATGCGCCATGCCATTACCTGTACCGCAGGTACCTGACTCCACATGCTGTCATTCAGGCAGCGCCAGTGGTTTGGGTCGACTTTATCCGGATGGGTGATTTGATCGTTACAGGTGCTGCAAATTAAGATGCACTGATCGGCATTGCCATCAGATGCTGGCGGTACTTCGTATACTTCAAGGTTATCGGTGCTGCTGCAAAGTTCGCATTTTGATTCGCTGCGGCTCTGTAATTCGTCTGCTGTGCTCATAATTTCCGGCTCGTTAATTTTGTTTCTGGTGTTGAGTGAGTATTTTATCAAGATGATTGGCAAAAGCCATTCTATCACTTTTGCTTAAGGCGGGCGGCCCGCCGGTATCGATACCACTGGAGCGTAATGTATCCATAAAGTCGCGCATATTCAGTCGGGATTTAATATTGGCTTTTGTATAGAGTTCACCGCGGGGGCTGAGGCAGGTTGCGCCTTTTTCAATGGCTTCATCCGCCAGCGGAATGTCGCTGGTAATAACCAGATCACCGTTATTGAGCCGTGCGACAATTTCATCATCCGCCACATCAAATCCATGGCTTACCTGCATAAAGTTAATTAGCTTAGATGAGGGAATTTTCATGACATGATTGGCCACCAGAGTCATATTGGTTTTTGTGCGCTCGGCGGCTTTAAATAAAATTTCTTTGATGACTACGGGGCAGGCGTCTGCATCGACCCAAATTTTCATTGATGGCTCCAGTAAGATTTACGGCGTTATTTTAAAGCACGTACCAGATTTAGCAATTCCTCTGCATCCCATTCGCGACCGCCAATAGCGCGATAAACAATTCTCCCCTGAGGATCAATTACAAACGTGGTGGGTAGCCCCTTAATCGGCCACTGGTTAATAATCTCGCCGGACTGATCGAGCAAAATGGTGAAATCGATTGGGTAGTCACCGGTAAATGTAAAAATGGTATCCTCATCTTCACCAACATTAATCGCCAGCATGGTGATGCCTTCAGATTTGATTTTGGCCCAGCCCC
>CAZHEA010000035.1:5566-31027 GCA_964531165.1 uncultured Thiotrichaceae bacterium | reverse complement strand
CGACATTCGCCTTGTAAGGGCGACGCTCTACCAGCTGAGCTAACCACCCGTAATGCTGTATTTGTAAAGAGCGCGAATTCTATATTAAGATGAACTTATTTGCTATACAAAATTGTCATTAATTGTTAATTATTTCAATCTTGTACTTTACCTTCGTAATTACGCTCAAAAACATCATTACCCATACCCTGGATCTGATAATCAATCATTTCATCAAATAGTACTAATAACGGCTGATAAGACGCAGGCTTTTTTTCCAGCAACCTTAAGCATTCCACTAGCGCCTCTACTGTTGCCAAATACCCCTGTTCCGGTACTTTTCTAATTCTATAATTTGACGCTGTACTCGAATTTAACCTGGCACAATTCAAAGACTGCAATTGCGGGTTACACTCCCAAATCCGCTTTGCCTTACGCCAGGTCGCGTCAATAATCAGCAAATACTTCACCTGCTCTGCCTGTATTACACTCAGTTCCTGCGCCTGCTCTGCTGGATATAGCAGTAATATGTCCTCTGAGCTCCTTTCAAGCAAGCCACACAGGCCTTCGTGGTCAGTGAAGTCTTCTCCTACCCAGCATTGATATTGCTGTAACCCTAATTTCGCTATAATTGCGCTGCCTTTCGGGTTGCTCACTTCATCCGGATGCTGCAATATAATCACTTTTATGGTGTTAGCCTGCTTTTCAATACGCCCACACAGACAGGCAACTCTGGCGCGACGACAGATATAACACTCTTCACGGGACATACTTTGCAACACTCCCATATTCAGGCTTTAATAACATAAATGCACTCACTTGAATTTATACAGGCTGATCATTATAGCCTGCCGTTAGTTAAACAGTTTTATAAGAAAAACGGCATGCGAGCACAGGCTCCAAAGGGTGACTTAATTTATATTGGCCGGTTAAATCATAAAATTGTCGCCGCATTGCGTCTACAGCCTCTTCAGTCCAGCTATTTACTGCGCAGCATGTGTGTCGCCGCCGAGCTACGCAAGCAGGCAATTGGCTCAAAATTACTTGAGCACCTGCAACCTGAACTGAATCAGCTGCAGTGCTATACCTTCCCATATGCGCATTTACTCAATTTTTATCTACGGGCTAGCTTTCACCTCTGTGAAACTGATTCAGCCCCCGAAGCGATTACCAGCAAATTTCAACGTTATATCAATAACGGCAAAAAAATCATATTAATGAAACATCATAATGATTCACCACAGACTCGATAGCAGATCATGCTAAAATAAATGAATCTATAAATTTTCAATACAGGTTTACTATGTTTGATGTAAATGAATATTTTGATGGCAAGGTTAAATCGCTTGCCTTTCAGGCAACCAGTGATAAAGCCACTGTTGGTGTAATGGCTGCCGGTGACTACGAATTCGGTACCAGCACTATTGAGCATATGACATTAATTAGTGGCGATATGTCGGTTAAATTGCCGGATGAAAATGACTGGCGGACGATCGCTATCAATGAAACTTTTATCGTGGCTGCTGACGTGTCCTTTCTGGTTAAAACTACTTGTGATACGGCATACCTTTGTCTTTATAAATAGTAATGCTAGTATTTTCCGGGACATTCAAATAATTATTTATTATCCATAAAGCTACATTATGAAATATAAAGATCTTCGTGATTTCATTTCACAACTCGAAAAAAAAGGCGAACTCAAACGCATTAGTGTTGAAGTCGACCCCTATCTTGAAATGACCGAAATCTGTGATCGCACATTACGTGCTGATGGCCCGGCTCTGTTATTTGAAAATGTAAAAAATTCTTCTGTACCGGTATTGGCCAATCTGTTCGGTACGACAAAGCGAGTCGCTATGGGTATGGGCGAAGAGTCTGTTGATGCCCTACGCGAAGTTGGCGAACTACTGGCTTTTCTAAAAGAACCGGAACCGCCCAGGGGCATGAAAGACGCCTGGGAGAAACTCCCCATTTTTAAACAGGTGCTTAACATGGCACCCAAAGTAGTAAGCAAAGCCAGCTGCCAGAAAATAATTATTGAGAAACACGATATTGATTTATCCAGTATTCCTGTTCAAACCTGCTGGCCGGAAGATGCCGCGCCATTAATTACCTGGGGTCTGGTTATTACCAAAGGCCCTAATAAAGAACGCCAGAATCTGGGCATTTACCGGCAACAGGTTATCGCAAAAAATCGCGTCATTATGCGGTGGTTATCTCACCGCGGTGGTGCACTGGATTTTAAGGAATGGCAACAGCAACATCCGGGAGAGCCTTTCCCGATTGCTGTTGCATTAGGCGCAGACCCGGCGACTATTCTGGGCGCAGTCACACCGGTGCCCGATAGTTTATCCGAGTATGCATTTGCCGGATTATTACGCGGCAGTAAAACCGAAGTAGTTCAATGCAAGCTCTCTGACTTACAGGTACCCGCCTCCGCCGAATATGTTTTAGAAGGCTTTATCTATGCCGATGATATGGCCGCCGAGGGGCCTTACGGAGATCACACCGGTTACTATAATGAAGTGGAAAACTTTCCGGTTTTTACCATCGAAAAAATAACCCACCGCAAAGACCCGATTTATCACACAACCTACACTGGCCGGCCACCGGATGAACCGGCGATTTTAGGCCTGGCACTGAATGAAGTTTTTGTACCTATTTTAAAAAAACAGTTCCCGGAAATTGTTGATTTTTATTTACCACCGGAAGGCTGCTCCTACCGAATGGCGGTAGTCAGCATGAAAAAGCAATATCCGGGACATGCCAAACGCGTAATGATGGGTGTGTGGTCTTTTCTACGCCAGTTTATGTATACAAAATTTGTAATTGTCGTTGATGATGATATCAATACCCGCGACTGGAATGATGTAATCTGGGCAATGACAACTCGCATGGACCCTTCAAGGGATACCACTATTATTGAAAACACACCAATTGACTATCTTGACTTTGCCTCTCCGGTTTCCGGACTGGGTTCAAAAATGGGCTTTGATGCAACCAATAAGTTACCGGGTGAAACAGATCGAGAATGGGGCAAGCCAATTGTGATGCAGGATGACATCAAGCAACGGGTGGATGAAAAATGGGACCAGTTAAATATTTTTAGTGAAAATTAAAATCATGGCAAACAAAAATAACCGAAAACTTTATGCTGTTAAACAAAGCCCGATTCATGGCAAAGGCTTGTTTGCACATTGTGATATAAAAAAAGGCGCCATCCTCGGTAAGCTTAAATGCGCGCCTACAAATGAAGATGGCCCCTATGTATTATGGCTTAGTGAAAAACTCAGCGTACAGGTTGAATGTGATCTAAAATATATTAACCACAATTCAAAACCAAATGCCGCTTACTATGAAGATTTGCAGGTCGTCGTATTAAGAAACATAAAAAAGGGTGAAGAAATCACCCATAATTATGGTGACGAATGGGCATAGCACTTTCTAATTTATGCCATTAACCCTTAAAAGGATTTAACATGAAAAATCATTTCAGATTATTTTTAAGTTTTTTTATTATCAGCTTTTCCACTGCCTTAATTGCTGCAGAAACACCAATGAGTAACAGTCGGCTCAATACACTTATTAGCCGCATTGATGCAAAGCCTGCCGGACAGATTGGCTACTGGCAAATTAAGTATCAGGGCATACCTATTTATATCATCACTTCTGAAGAGGCCAATCGTATGCGTATTATCTCACCGATCGTCTCATCTGAAAATCTTGACAAAGAAAAACTCTATCGCATGATGCAGGCCAATTTTGATACTGCACTGGATGCACGCTACTCTATCGCCCAGGGAAAACTCTGGAGTGCTTTTATCCATCCTCTGCATGAATTAACTGATGAGCAGTTTTTTTCCGGACTGGCACAAACCATAACACTTGTAAAAAGCTATGGGAAAAGCTATTCATCCGGTGCGCTGACATTTCAGGGTGGTGACAGCAAAGATCTGAACAATAAATCCTATCAGGATGTTTTAAAAAAGGGCCTTAAAATTTAATGAAAAATTGCAGTATAAAACTTAACAGATGAATGCGGTTAAACTCTTACGCCAGTCATCAAGGACTTTTGTCTGCAGTAATTTAATATGCTGACCAACTTCGTTTTCATACCAGCCACGATGGTTTTCCAGCGGCTCGACTGAATATCCCCACCAGCTTCCATCCGCATCCTGAGCTATATACCTTACCCATTCAGGGGTATCTATTGTAGATAAATCAGGCTTCAACTAACTCGTCCAGCTCATCATCCATATGTAACATGGTAAGCTCTGAAAAACCGCCAATCCATTTTCCATCAATGGAAATTTGCGGAACCGTACGTGCACCCTGCGTCAACTCTGACATTTCCCTTAGTGCACTATGATCCATATCCACCATCGCAACATCATAGGGAATTTTCCACTTATCAAGCAGGGTTTTTGTCTTGTCACAAATCGGACATCGTGCAGTACTGTATATTTTTACGCGTGCCATGGCTTACTTCTCCAAATCTATTTAGCTGATTATAACAAAAATTACGCCTGCCGGAAATTACACCTATACTTTATAGGCTTTACTTTGCGCATTTATAATGCAAAATATCCTCCTTAGTTTTTCAGGGATTTATCATGTCATATAAAGTTAGCGTACACCCCTCCGGACATCTATTTGATGTCGATGATGGCGAATCTATTCTGGATGCTGCTATGCGCCAGAATATCGAGCTGCCTTATGGCTGCCGGGGTGGAGCCTGTGGTAGCTGTGCGGGTTACATTGTCAGTGGTGATGTTTATTATGATGACATCCCGATTGCCCTGGATGATGAAATGATTGCGAATAAACAGGCACTTTTTTGCATCGCAAAAACCCATGCTGATCTTCAAATCAGCATAGATGAAATTGAGGGTCTTGCAGCACAGGAAGTTAAACAGTTTGGCTGTCATGTCAGCTCAAAAAATCATTTATGCCACGATGTTATTGCGCTAAAAATCACTCTTGATAATGACCATCGCCTGCAATATCACGCCGGACAGTATATTGAATTTATTCTTGAAGATGGCAAACGCCGGGCATTTTCTATCGCTAATGCACCGCATAATGATGACTTAATTGAACTTCACATTCGTCATGTTGATGGCGGCCTGTTTACAGACTTTCTATTTGCATCCATGCCGGAGAACTCCAGCCTGCAATTACAGGGGCCACTGGGTAAATTTTATTTACGTGAAGATCATCAACGCCCCATTATTATGGTCGGTGGCGGCACCGGCTTTGGGCCGTTAAAAGCCATGTTGGAACATATTGAACATGTGGGTTTTGATCAGCCCGTACACCTGTTTATGGGTGCCAGAGCATTACGCGATTTATATATGGATAAAATGATACAACAATGGATTAAAAACAATAAAAATCTAACTTTTACTCCGGTACTTTCAGACCCGATGCCTGAAGACAACTGGACCGGTAAAACCGGTTTTGTACATCAGGCAGTAGCAGAGCAATTTTCTGATATGTCGACTTTTGATATTTACATGAGCGGCCCGCCACCGATGGTAAATGCAGCCGTCGATTTATTTATACAACAGGGTGCGACAAGAGAAAACATGTACTCAGATGCGTTTGAATATTCTAGCGATGCCACTCAGGCGATTGCTGCAAAAAAATGATTCAGGCAGACCAGATAACGCCGGCGGCTAAACATTTACAATCTGTTTTGCACCATGAAATTCCATTAACGCAGAATATGCAAATTTCTGTTGCTCATTGCGATGCCAGTCGAGTCGTGCTACTCGCACCGCTAGAGCCGAACATCAATCATAAGTGCACCGCTTTTGGCGGCAGTCTTTATTCCGTAGCTGTTTTATGCGGCTGGGGATTTATTTATCATCAGCTGCAACTGCATTCTCTCAACGGGCATATTGTGATTCAGAAAAGTGATGTCAACTACCGGAAACCGGTTATTGGCGAGATACGGGCGATTTGTGAATTAACCGATACTTCAACGTTGCAGCGTTTTGTTAAAAGCTACCACCGCAAAGCTCGAGCACGACTTAAATTACAGGTTAACATTGTTTTTCGCGACGAAATTGCCTTAACATTTACTGGACATTATGTGGTGCATGCTTAAGTGCACCACATAGCTATGATTAACCCAAGACTTTAAACCGGCTTAACCGGTTACTGAATTACTTTTAGTAACGGGCGATTCAACTTATTCTCACCGGACATACTTAGCTGTTTCTTATCTAGCTGGTTATCCACTGCATTTAATAGTCCCAGCTGATACATTTTTTGTGCTTCATCAGCTGCATCCATTCTGCTTTCTAATAATACAGCCAGCTTTAAATATGCTTCGGCAGATGGCTTTATACCAATACTGCTTTCAAAATAACTTCGTGCTTTACCCCACAGCTGACAATTTAAACAGAGCTTTCCCAGCACCATTAATAACACCGCGTTTCTAGCCTGTCCATGTATCCATGTCTCTGCAGTTTCAAGCTGTTTAGTACAGTCGGCAACTTCAATATTAGAATATAAAATTGCCAGTTCGTCATTCCAGTTATTACTTAGTTTATTTCGAATTATTACTTCCGCATCCTCATGCTTATTAAGCTTTAACAAATAGCGGCAATAAAGATATATAAGTTGTGATTTCGATTTTAAACGTTTTGGTATCTTTTGCCAGATTGCATCGATTTTTTCTGCATCGATTTTTTTCATGCTACTTTTCAATAAGCCACAATAGGCATCTAACTCATCTTTTTCAAGTTGCTTGTCATCCAGTACTTTCATCTTGCGCACATCGTCAAGGATAGGCACCAGACTATCCCAGTCACCCAGTTGCTGATAAACACGCGCCTGTAGTTTTTTAACATAGCCATGCTTTGGTGAAACACTCGACAAATGATTCAACGTAGCCAGTGCCTGCTCAAATTGCTTATGACTAAGCTGCAGTTCTGCCTGTGTCAATCCGATCGCAATATCTGCAGATGGAGTCACTTCATGTGCCAGCCGTAAATACTCATCCCTTCTATCATAAGCTGCCTGTTGTTGCGCCGATCTTGCTGCCATTAAATAATTAAGCAATGAAGTCTCACTCGATCCTGCCTGCTTAATTAATATTTTTTCAGCTTGCTCAAAACGTCCTTCCGACATCTCAATCAGGCCTTTTACCAAAGCATTTTTAGAACGCTCGGACTGTCGCTCATGATGTCTACGGCTCATGTAATTTGGAATATATAAAAGTTTTGATAGTGTGCGTAATGTATAGTAAAAAACAAAAAAACTAGCCGCTAGAAACCCCAGCATAAAAACAAACGAAGTTTCTATCGTGTATTGTGCAAAACTGAAAACCACATAGCCTGCACCATTATAAAAAGCGGTTACACCAATAATAACGGATATTGTGATAGCTAATAATATGGCTAAAATAAAACGTTTCATTATTTGGCCTCACTGGGTTTAGATTCTGAATTAATTACCTTCGACTCAGACGCAACTTTAGCTGGCTTCGTCACCGCAGTACTTAACGTTTTACTTGTCGGGTTTTTTATTTCTTTCTGTAACAACGTCCATGCTCTGGTCAACTCGGGCAAGTCAGGGCTTAACTGTAATGCAGAATATTCCAGTAAGGTTTTTTTCAATTGCTGGATTCGATTATCTTTTTCATCATAATGCAGTCTTAAAAGCTCACTTGCCTGCCTGATTTCATGCAAAAACTGAGTTTGATCGAACTGTAATGCAGCGAGTCTTGCACCCAAAAAATAGGTGCGCAGCAACTGTTCTATTTGACTTTGTTGTTCGCCACTACTTGCCGCCTTAATGCTCCGCTGGTGCACTTTAATATCACCAATTTGCTTTACCGTTTCCATTAATGAATCAACAAATGTTTTTTCTTCTATAACCGGCTGTTCAACAGCACTGTTTTCTTCGAACTGAATTTTTATTTCGTCTTTAACCGATTTAAATGGTAACTCAGGTAAATATGCTATTGCCTGATCAAGCGCCAGAGATATTCCGTTAACATCGGCCTGATGAATCGCATTTAAATTTCCAATATCTTTCGCCAGCTGTTTACGAATTTTAAACAGCGTTATATCGCCTAATAGCTCAATACGCTCATCAGCACCTTTTAAAGCTGCAATCGCTCCACCTATATCTTTGGCTACGGCAAGTCGCTGGTGTGCGATACGTAACAGATAATCAACTTCAGCAAGAGCCCAGTCACGCTGATTACGATTTACAATTGCAATTGCACGCTGCGAAATACTCTGGGTCTGTTCTATCTGCTTTTTCAGCTCGCGGGTAACCGCTGCATGAGTCGCCTGTGACTTGGCGTTAACTGTAGTGGCAATGGTCGTTTTATCTAGTTTTGACTGCAACAGGGCAATCGATGTCAGTTGACTTTGCAATTCAGCTGACTGCATTTGTTGCTGCTGCCAAATATAATAACCACCGCCACTGATTGCCGCTGCAAGTAGAATAATAAGCAGTAACAAGAACCAGAAACCAGATGATTTTTTATGGCCTGTCTTTTTGTGGCGGGGTTGTTTCTGCCCGGTATTTTCTTTGTTGGATGTTTCCTGGCCGGACTTTTTATCTTCAACCTGACTCGCATTATCGTCAGCCACCTTTTCATTATCAGTGACAACATTCGTTAAGCTGGTTTCTTGATTAGACATAATGAGTATTCTTTAAATTATTTTTTATTGATTCAAAATTGTTTTTAATGCTGATAACACATGTTCATTGAGTGCTGACTGAGCACAGCTTACCGAAGTAAAGCCGAGTTTATTTGCTAACTCAACACCCCGTTGCGACACCACAATTAAATCTGTTGACAACACGCGGGATCGACCCGGTAGCTCTAGCATATCATACAGATTTTGTAATGATTCATTACTGGTAACAGTAATTGCATTTATGCCGAAATCATCCCAGTTTTCGCTAAGTTGCTGGCGCCTGATATTTTTATCAACGACGGGTTTCTGCCTGCGGTACACCTCAGCCAAATCGATATGCGCACCTCTGTGAATGAGCTCATCCGCCAGATTTTCCAGGCCACCGACACCTTTAATAATAAGACAACGCTGCCCTTCAATCTGTTGCGCCTGCAACTCATCTGTAGCCAGTAATGCCTCGCTGTTATAACCACTTTGCGGGCTGATAGTCACGTTGAACCCGGCCTGCGTTGCTGCATGTAAACTGGCTTTACCAATAGTGGCTATTTTTGCACTAATTCCAGCCGTTGTTAAGTTTAACGACTGGAGTAAGTTTAACGTTTGTTCTACCGCATTAACGCTGATAAAGACTATTAAATTATACGCATTAAGTGACTTTAAACAGCTTTCCAATGCCTCATTAATGTCTACCGGCTGTATTTCTATGGTTGAAAAAGCCCGAGCATTAATCCCATTGGACATTAGCATTTCAATAAACACATCGGCCCGTGGCTGAGGCCGTGTGACGAGTACGGTTTTCTTAACTTTACCCGGAACAGATATTGACGCTGAGCCTTGCAAGGTCAATCAATCAGCCCCATTTCACGCAATATCACGTCTGCACCATCATTTAATAATTGCTCAGCAAGCTGCTGCCCCAACAATTCTGCCTGAACTGCCGGGCCTCTAATTTCACCCCGTACAACCTCGCTACCATCAGCTCGACCCACCAGACCACGTAAAAATATTTCATCATTTTCAAGCAGCGCATAACCGGCAATCGGCACCTGGCATCCACCGTTTAATCGGTTATTCATGGCACGTTCAGCACTTAAGCGGGTGTGGGTGCCGGCATGATTCAGCGGCGCAATCAGAGATTCAATTTCTGTATCGCCCATCCGGCACTCAATACCCACTGCTCCCTGCCCCACCGACGGTAGGCTTTGCTCCGGTGGGATACGGGTTTTTATGCGATCTTCAAATTCCAGCCGCAACAGCCCCGCCGTGGCCAGAATAATAGCGTCATAGTCCCCGTTATCGAGTTTCTGTAACCGGCTATTTACATTGCCCCGCAGATTCAGCATTTGCGCATTCGGCATGACTTCTTTTATCTGTAGCTGGCGACGCAGACTGGAAGAACCTATGCGGGCATCCTCTGGCAATGCCTCAAGACTGCTGTAAGTATTCGATACAAACGCATCACGGGGATCTTCCCGCTCCATAATAACCGGCAGATGTAAGCCTTCGGGAAAAGCCATCGGCACGTCTTTCATTGAATGCACAGCGATATCCGACTCACCGTCGAGCATTGATTGCTCCAACTCTTTAACAAACAGGCCTTTACCGCCAATTTTTGCCAGTGGGGCATCCAGTATTTTATCGCCTTTGGAGACAATTTTAACTAGCTCTATATTAATGTCGGGATACAACAACCGCAGCTGGCGAGACACTTCTTCTGCCTGCCAAAGGGCTAATGGACTTTTACGGGTAGCAATACGGATAGTTTTCGACATGAATGAATCCAGACATTAAAACGCGGTATTTTAGCGCAGATTAATAAAGTTGCGTAGGGAAAGCTGAAGCCTTAAAGCAAGAAATGCAAAAGACTGACACAAATATGCGCAAATTAAACCGGAAGACGTTATTCGTGAATCTTTAAATTGAGCAATTCACCAGGATATCTCAGCTCTGAGCTATTTGAATGTCGCCATATTTTTTATCTTCTTACGCACATGTGGCAGGTGTCTGCGTGATATTTCCAGGCGGTCTTCTATGCCCTCGATTGTGATCACACAATGACCTTCAGCATTTTTTTCCAGTCCATTCATGTATTGATCAGCAATCAGGGCATTTCGATGGATACGCGTAAACAGATGGCTGAACTCGCCTTCCAGAGATTTGAGAGATTCTTCGATCAAACACTCGTGATCATCGGTACGCAGTGTGACATATTTATGATCCGCTAAAAAATACCGAATGCTATCGATGGGCACTAGCTCCAGACTACCCCGGGTTTTAACGCAGATATGAGTCCGCACTTTAGGGTCTTCATCGATAAATTTCAGCTGTTCGAGCTGGGGTTTAGTCAAACGCGCTGCCGCTTCCAGTGCTTCATGTAGTTTTTCCTGTTTAATCGGTTTTAATAAATAATCAACTGCATGGGTTTCAAATGCCTTCAGTGCATGCTCACTAAATGCGGTGGTAAAAATGATAGCCGGGGGTTTGCTTAAACGATTCATGTGATGCGCGGTTTCGATACCGTCCATACCGGGCATCCGGATATCCAGCAACACCACGTCCGGCTTCAGTTCCTGCGCAAGACGCAATGCATCTTTACCATTCGAGGCATTGGCACAGACTTCATAGCCATTCAGCCCTTGCACTAATCCGATTAATCTTTGCCTGGCTAATGGCTCATCATCAACTATCAATATATTCATCGTTTTAAAGGTATTCCTATTGAAACCGTATACAGGTCTGACTCTGCATTAATAGTAAAATCGGCTTCGTCTCCATACATTAATTGCAAACGGGTTTTTATATTCGCCTGCGCCATGTGGTTTCCCTTATGCCGGCTCATTTCACTATGCTCGGCCACCGGATTACTTACACTTAAGCATAGACGATTGTCATCAAGTTGCGCTGATATTTTTATTTTCCCGCCATCTGCGAGCGGCTCAACCCCATGATAAATAGCATTTTCTGCTAACGGCTGTAGACATAAAGAGGGCACTTCCGTTTCAGAGGCCATATCCATCACCTCGTCATCCAGTTGCCACTCGATTTTGAGTCGCTCATCCAGACGCAAATGCTCGATATCCAGATAACTCTCCACCAGATCAAGCTCATCCTGTAACGTGTGGTTAGTTTCTTCCTGTAGGCTAGCGCGAAATAAATCAGACAGATCTTCCACTGCCTTTTCGGCTTTATTGGCATCGATATGCACCAGACAGGCAATGGTATTCATACTATTAAAAAGAAAGTGCGGGCGAATTCGGGCTTTTAAGGCTTGTAATTGCGCATGACTTTGCGCTTCCAGGTTAGCCCGCCATTGGTGCTGAACATAAAAATAACGCAGTACTACCGCATAAATAATGCTGCTGATAGCCAGATTCCGTAGCAGGAAGTATATAGCAGCGGATTCATTATCCATTACCGACAAACCCAGCTCAGCACTCATAAACACGGCAAGCCCGCTAAAAAATACGGTTGCCAGCAACATCAACGCAAAGCTTAGTACGGCACAAATCACCACTGACTGTTTATTGAGCCAGCTTCTTAGCAGACACAAAATACTCGCATTGACCAGCCCAAGCCATTGCGAGAACAGCGAAATCAGCGCTAATTGTTCCCAGAAATCAGCCTTCTGGGCATGTGCCAGCGCTAATAACAGCGATAATAATTCCACCATTAAAATCAGTAGAAAGACGGCTGAAATATCGCATAGATTAGGGATAAAACCTTTCTTTGAATTCAAATCCATTTCCATCTACTCAGTTTATACGATAAATCGACGTTTTGTGAAAAGAGTTGATTACACAAATTCGCGGACATAGCATTGCCTGTCATTGGTTCACAGGGACGGCTTTGCTATACTCCGCGCTACTTCAAAACCAGTTTCAGGATTCACCACACCATGAGCAAACCTTCAGAACCTAAAAAAACACCGGAAAAACTCCCTGAAAAGTTATGGGGTGGTCGTTTCACAGAGCCCACTGATGCATTTGTCGAGGCCTTTACCGCCTCCGTACAATTTGACCAACGCCTGTACCGCGAAGACATTGAAGGCTCGCGGGCCCACGCCCGCATGTTAACCAAGGTCGGCGTATTATCGGAAAGCGATTTGCAGGTGTTATTGACCGGCCTCGATCAGATAGAACAGGAAATTTCCGCTGGCAAATTCGAGTGGTCGATTGCCCTCGAAGATGTGCATATGAATATTGAGGCCCGCCTCACCGAGCTCGTGGGTGATGCGGGCAAACGCCTGCACACTGGCCGCTCACGCAACGATCAGGTAGCCACTGACATTCGCCTCTACCTGCGTGAACAGATTGGTTTTGCCATTGCCGAAATTCGTCGCCTGCAAACCGGCCTGCTGGATTTAGCCGAACGCGAGGCCAGCACTATCATGCCTGGCTTTACGCATTTACAGGTAGCCCAACCGGTGACCTTCGGCCACCACCTGATGGCCTGGTTTGAAAATATGCAACGCGATGCATCACGCCTTAAAGATTGTGCCTGTCGCCTGAATGTTTTGCCTTTAGGTGCGGCGGCACTTGCCGGCACAACCTACCCGATTGATCGATATTTCACTGCAGAACAGCTTAATTTCGACGACGTTTGCCGCAATTCACTAGATGCGGTCAGTGACCGCGACTTTGCAATTGAATTCTGTGCGGATGCAGCGATTTTGATGACCCACCTGTCACGCTTCTCTGAAGAGCTGGTGTTATGGTCATCTGCCCAGTTTAATTTTATTAATCTACCGGATCGCTTTTGTACCGGCTCATCGATTATGCCGCAAAAGAAAAATCCGGATGTACCAGAACTGGTACGGGGAAAAACCGGTCGGGTCAATGGCAATTTAATTTCATTGCTGACACTAATGAAGTCTCAGCCGCTGGCTTACAACAAAGACAACCAGGAAGACAAAGAGCCATTATTCGACACAATCGATACTATATTAGGATCTTTACGTGCATTTGCCGACATGATTCCCGCTATTGAAGCCAAAAAAGACAATATGTATAACGCTGCCAAGCAGGGGTTTTCCACCGCTACTGATCTGGCAGATTATCTGGTCGTAAAAGGCCTGGCATTTCGTGATGCCCATGAAGTGGTGGGTAAAGCCGTGGCATACGGCGTGGAAACCAGTAAGGACTTAAGCGAAATGACACTGCAAGAACTACAACAATTTTCAGATATTATCGAAGCCGGTGTATTTGATGTATTAACCCTGGAAGGCTCAGTCGCCGCGCGTAATCATATCGGCGGTACCGCACCTGAACAGGTATTGAAAGCAGTTGCGGACGGTCGCGAACGGATTAAATAAAAAGCTTTAACGGCTCAATTTCAGCTCTTAACATTTGCAACACCAGGCGGCTATGGCAAATACGTCCTAAGCTCTTGCTCAAGCCGTCCATAGGCAACCTCAAGCTCTGCAAAAGCATCAGCCAGGTTGGCCTCAACTCCCTGTCGAGCCTCTTCTTCCAGCTGCTTTGCCAGCTGGAATACCTGCATTGCACCAATGCTACCACTACCCCCTTTTAATTGATGGGCGTTATGTATCAGCACCTCAAGGTCTCCCTTGGGAATCGCCTTCGTCATTTCTGCCAGCAACTTCGGTGAATTATCTAAATAAGTTTCTATAAATGAACCAAGTGAATCACCCATTAATTCGGCAATTTCATTAAAAACCAGTTTATCTAAAGTAGAATCAATCATAACAATGCGCTTTATTAAGAATTATCGAGAGACATCACCGACCAGCATCGCCTCGGGCACATACTGGCGAATCGCACTGGTTAGCTCTTTACACAGACCGGGCCTTGGCCGATAAGATACCCACAGGCAATTGATTTTTAAGTCCATATTGGCAAATACCACATCAGCGCTATAACGGCTCAACACCATTTGAATATCCTGCAAAGTCTGATCAATATAGTTTTGCGGCTTTTTTTTCAACTTTGGAATAATCAGCATAAAATCAACAAAGGACTTGCCATTTTCATCTCGGGTAGGCGCAATTTTGTATAACTTCTCACCCGGAAGTACCCCTTTGAACATATCTATTTTCTGATCAGACATAGGCTTCTCACATAACTCGACTGGCACTTTATATTAAGCTTAGACGAACTCATCCTTAAACGCGAAAAAAATTACAGTATCACTGACTAAGACGGCTGTCTAACAAATGCGCTAAATTTATTTGCCTCGCATGCACATTTCGTGGATAATACCCGACCAAATTAGTCAAGATTATATTTTTTAAACGAGGTGAAGTAATGGAAGCGATTGTTGACGGTAAAACAATTGAATTAAGCGAAGCAGGTTGGTTAATGAATCTGGATGAGTGGAGCGAAGAACTGGCTGCACAAATCGCAATTAGCGAAAAGGTACCTGAGTTAACTGAAGAGCACTGGAACATTATTAAAATGGCCCGTGAACATTTTCATGATAATGGTATGGTTTGTGAACCCCGTGCTTTTTCTAAAAAGATGAAGAAAGAATACGGCAAAGACAAGAGTGATCAGAAATATATCTACTCTTTGTTCCCAACCGGATTAATTAAGTGTGCGAATAAAATTGCAGGCCTGCCACGTCCTAAGGGTTGCAGCTAGTTTTATAACTCGCTGAAAAATTTAAAGGGTGACTATTATGTCACCCTTTTTATTGCCTGGCATTTACATAGCCAATGAAAATAATCCAGTGAAAATGCTCCATTTAAAATAAATAATATGATGTTAAAATTATAACCGGTGAGTCACGCCAAACGTAAAGGCCACATCCGGTCCATTATCAAAATTCACTATATTTTCAACCAGCCCGACTTCAAACATATTGCGTTTAGCTCTCCATTTATAGCCTATATGTATTTCATGACTGACGTCATCCAGTGCGCCAAGATCTGTTATTACCCCTTCACTAAACAAGTATTGCACAATAATAGCGGCGTTTTTATCGACTGATAGCTCATACCCCAGCATGCCTGAAAATTGATCGTCTGCCAGAGGAATAATTTCCAGTGTTTTATCCGTTCCAAAACGATTATAAGAAATATTAGCAAATAGATAGCCCGATGTTTTTTTCTGTGCCATGGTTAACTGAAACCCATAATCAATTGCGCCCTTTTCAATCATGCCATCTGACAATGTTTCAATGCTTGAATTAAAAATTAACGCAACAGCGGGCCACTCAACCGTTTTATCTATTAATATTTTTTGTATCGACAAGCCCAACGTTTGCGAAAAAGCGCCATCTAATTCCGAACCAAAATTGGCCGAGTATTCAGGAATGATAATTCGCGTCTGGTTTTTATTAACATCGCGACCATTTTGCTCAATACCAAAGGCATCATGAAATGCGACCACAACTTCATCAAGATACAAATTCTGGATGCGACGATCATTAAATGATAACTCGGCAGACCAACCATTTTTGAAACCATGGTTTAGCGCTATTCGGGTATCCGTAAAATTAAAATCGAGCAGATACTTTCCCGGCGAGTTCAAATACACACTGGCTGCTGCAATATGAAACTGCAACTCTGTTTCGCCTTCGGGTAATCCGTAGGGAGAGCGCGGCAAAGGCGCCAGCCTTAATGCCTGTCCAGGTGACATTGAGCGTATATTTAACGGCCCCAGTGACCCTTGCCAATAGGCTTCGGGAACGGGCTTAGCCGCCCGTAAAGCCCCTATTGATGAAACATTCAGTAGCAAAATTAACACAAGAAGCGTTAGTTTATGAGAAAAACATACAAAATAATTGATGACTAATTCATCAATTTCTTTTAGTAAGTTTTGTACATTAAAACTTATCATAACTCTTCGCCCATAAAATCACTGATTTTCATTAATAATTTAACTATTTATCGATATTCTTATATTGAGACCCCAGATTAATCAGACAGTTGCCTTAATTAAATTGGAAATTTCTGCATATCTTAGTTAAAATATTTGAATGAAATTGACACTAGATGCTTTGATGGTTTTACAGGCCATTAACCAATACAGAAGTTTCGCAGCGGCGGCACAGGCATTACACCGTGTACCCTCCGCTATCACCTACAGCATGAAGAAGCTCGAACAGGATCTGGACACCCGGCTATTCGACAGAAGCGGACACAGGGCTACACTTACCCCTGCAGGGCAATTATTATTATCCGAAGGCGGATACTTACTCGACTCGGTAAACAATCTTGAAAACCAGCTCAAAAAGGTCTCCCAGGGCTGGGAAGCCGAATTCAGCATTGCTATCGCCGATATGCTACCTATCGACGGATTACTTAGACTGATTGATAAATTTTATAAACAACAAAGCGGCACGCGAATAAAATTACAGCGTGAAGTTTATGGTGGCACCTGGGACGCTCTCTTAAGTAAGCGAGCCGATCTTGTCATTGGTGCACCGGATAACGGCCCTGCCGGTGGTGGCTATCACACCCGACATTTATGCAAAATGAAATGGATATTTGTTATTTCTCCGCAACACCCTCTCGCCGCAATGCCCTCCCCTGTTTCTGAGGAGCTCATTTCTAAATATCGGGTAATTGCAGTTACGGATACGTCACGGCAGCTAACACCGCGCACGGCAGGAATATTTACCGGCCAGGATGTTTTTTCAGTACCGGATTTCAGAACTAAAATTCAAGCCCACATAATGGGAATTGGCGTTGGATTTTTACCCGAATTTCTCATTCACAATGAACTTGAACAGGGTTTATTAATTGAGAAAGAAATTGAAACAAACCATCCCGTCGTCACAACATCTCTGGCCTGGCGTACCGGAGAAAAGGGCCGCTCTTTAAACTGGTTTTTAGACGAACTGCAGCAATCGACTTTTCTATGCCAGACATAAAAGGGCAACAACATTATGCATTTATAGATGTCATAATATTCTATCATTAACCGCTTACGTTAATACGTTAAATTTTTATTTAAACCAAACAATATAGCTATTAAAAAGCCAGCATTTATTAATTAAGCTATTTGAACGCAACACGATTCACTGGAAGATAAGTTATTACTTCGACCTTATAAATCTCATTGTTTTCTGCCTTTCTACACAAGGTGTTAAAAGAGAATTATTAATAAATTTCTAACGATTTTTATATCGATTCAGATCATATATGCCATACCCCACTGGGTCCTGTTTTGCAAAGGCCGCATTAAACCAGTCAGCCACCTGCCAGAAATTAGAAGCCGTTCTTCTTACCCCATAAATACTGACAAAACGCTCATAATCATCACGATCTTTAATCGCTAACACGGTATCAGAAAATTTCTCAATATCATCTTCGTGCACCACATAAAAGAAATTGGGATATGAGCCGAGTACGCCCTTATATACACTTATCGTATCTAAAGACCTGTCTCGGTTTTCAACCGTATTTAAAATAAAGCTGATATTTTTATACGCTTTATTACGGATTAGCGTATATACACTATTCTTTTTTCTACCAACCACTTTTACATAAGAAACATCAGGAAACACAACCAGTATTTCACCTTTAATTTTTCCTATGCGTTTAATTTGTTGATCAATTTTCGAAGTGACTATTTTTTTACAATCTTCCGAATAACATCGATTAAGATAATCCAGATCATCTTTAGATTTTATCAATCGTTCTTCTAACTTAAGATATAACTCATGTTGTGGGTCATCAGTTTTATAACCTTCTACCACCTGATGTTTTAACCAGTCCGTTGGCTGTTCAAAATATTTTTTTACATC
Organism: uncultured Thiotrichaceae bacterium; assembly: GCA_964531165.1. GTDB lineage: Bacteria > Pseudomonadota > Gammaproteobacteria > SZUA-229 > SZUA-229 > SZUA-229. The sequence goes on along the minus strand of CAZHEA010000035.1, from coordinate 12,671 downwards.
CTCTCTTATACCGCGGTACCATGATTCCTGTATTTTTTTACGTTTATCAACTGGAATAAAAGCCAGAAAATTATTCTCTGCTTCCATACGTAAAAAATCCATATATAAACGGGTATTTAACTGATGCCCCAGGTTTCCGTAAACATCATAGCCGGCAACCAATAAATAATGAATTCTTTCCAATATTGGAAAATCCAGTATCCATGCACTTTCCGGGTAGTCACCTAATAATCCCTGCTTAACCGTCGCGCTATCATAATGACGATATATTGTCAGGCTGCGGTTATTACTATCCATCCCATCACTACCGTCCCAGATAAATTTCATCGACTTATCCAGACTTATCTGTGGAATGGCTTCAAAACTTTCCTGACGAGCTAACAGATATTTTTTCTGACTATCCCAGTACTTGGTCCATATTTTAAATACATTAAACGTATTACCATCTTCCGCTGGAAGCTTAAGCGTATTTGCCATTTCAGCGATATATTCATTATTACTGTTTACCCGCAATGTGCCGGGGGACGTAAAAAACACCCAAAAATTATCTTCTATAACATTTAATGCAACCTGCCCCCTGCATACTGGCCCCTTGATAAATCCTTCAATAAAAAATTTGGCATCATCTAATAAAAATTTGTATCTTGAATTTACCGGCATTTCTGCAAATGCTTTCATTGGGTTTGTTGCAATTTTTGCTGAATAGGATGGTAATTTAGTAATATTATAATTCACATCAATAAATAGCTCGCGATACCTTGCCATACGCTTTGCGGAAAACTCATAGGTAACATGCGTTTTATCAACAATGGATGATTTATAATATTTCAGGCGATAATAAAATTTATTTACACCTGGACTATCGAATGGCCGGTTTGTTGCAATAACATCGATTGCTTCACCTGGCGGTGTAAATGATCTTACAAGCTGAAAAAACTCTCTTGTATCGGCGCCTTTAAAATATATATGGCCCAGTATTAGATGCTCATATAGATAACGACTAAATAGCTGATGCTTATAATCGAGTTTATTTAAAAAAGTTTCCCACTGTTTAACCTGCTTTACACTCGAAGCCGGTAACGTTTTTTTACTGTCATCGGGCAGGCCTTGTGAAATCCACTTCACCAGAATGTGATACTCATCATCTGATAAGTTCGGCATAGCAAATGGCATCCCCTGTGTAGGGAACTTTTTTGCATACTTGTCAAAATTTTCATTTGTAGGACAGGTTTGCTTTCGGCTTAATCGCAAATCAAAGCTATCGTCAATCATGCCAATTCTGGGCTGTGGATTTAGCTGTTTAAGGCGTAGCATTTTATATAAAACAGAATGACGTAAATTATTTTCTGCTATATTTTTATCTGGTTCTGTTTGGCTTTCATTTAATACACTGCTAAAACCTTTTTTTCGCCATTCCTCTGTTGTATGAGCATCCACAAAAAGTCGTGTCGGATCCATAGCAAACAACCGTTCCGCATTGTATACACTTTCCGGATTAGCCCCCCGTTTTATACCTTCTAAAGATGACATTTTTAACTGGCAAGGCGCATCATAACAACCATGGCACACAATACAGCGCTTTTCTAAAACAGGCCGCGCCTGATTTACAAAGGATATATTTTTATTGTCTCCTTTTAATAAAACATCATAATCAATATCGGCCTGTTTCGTTGTGACGGTTACCTTTTCTGTATCGCCACATGAAATTAATAATACCGTTAATAATATACTGACAATTTTTAATGTGCTTTTCATTGTTTATTCCGACTCCAAAATATCCCATCTTTCATAAGCCAATTTTAATTCTTCTTCGACTTCAATATGTCGTTGTGTCGTTACTGTAATAATATCTTTATCCTGCTGATAAAATTTTGCATCCGACATTTTTTCTGTTAACTCATTTTGTTCTGCATCCAGCGATTCAATTAATGCAGGTAGCTCTTCAAGTTCACGCTGCTCTTTATAAGTCAGTTTTTTTATACTGGCCTTTTCTTCATTAGGTTTTGATTTTGGTTTTACTGCCTTTTTTACTGACTGAGACTCTCTTTTTGATAACTTATAGTTATACTGTTCCAACCAGTCTTCGTAGCCACCCACATATTCAAAAATCTGCGCATCGCCTTCAAAAACCAGCGTACTGGTGACAACATTATCCACAAATGCCCGGTCATGACTCACCAGAATAAGCGTGCCTTCATAGTTCATTAACAACTCTTCCAGTAATTCGAGAGTATCCACATCCAGGTCATTCGTCGGCTCATCCATCACTAATAAATTAAATGGTTTAGCAAATAGTTTTGCCAGCATCAGCCGATTACGCTCACCACCCGAAAGTGCACTCACCGGGGTATTGGCTTGCGCTGGTGCAAACAGAAAATCGCCGAGATAACTCATGACATGTTTTTCTCTACCTGCGACCTCTATTTTATCAGTACCCGGGGCTAAATTATCACGAACACTTTTCTTTAAATCAAGCTCCGTTCTAAACTGATCAAAATAGGCGATTTCTAGTTTTGTGCCCATTTCAACCGTCCCCTCATCCGGCTCTAACTCACCTAACAGCAAATTAATTAATGTCGTTTTACCCACCCCATTCGGGCCCAATATTGCGATACGATCTCCGCGGGTAATTAACGTGCTCAGATTTTTAACAATAGGTGCACCTGCATAACTAAAGCTGATGTTTTCGACCTCAACCACCCGCTTGCCAGAGCGATCCTGTGCCGACACCTGCATGCTGACCTGCCCCTTCTGATCGCGGCGTTGTGAGCGCTCTTTGCGTAATGCTTTTAATGCACGCACACGCCCCTCATTGCGGGTTCTTCTGGCTTTAATTCCCTGACGTATCCAGACCTCTTCCTGCGCTAATCGCTTATCGAACAGTGCATTTTCTTTCTCTTCATTTTCCAGCGCCTGTTGTTTCAACACTAAATAATTTTCATAGTTACCCGGCCATGATGTCAGTTGCCCCCGGTCTAATTCAATGATACGGGTTGCCAGCTTTCTGAGAAATGAGCGGTCATGGGTTACAAACAGGACGCTGCCATTCCAGTTAAGCAGAAAGTCTTCTAGCCACTGAATGGCTGCAACATCAAGGTGATTGGTTGGCTCATCCAGTAACAATAAGTCCGGATCGGTCACCAACGCTCTGCCTAATAGTACGCGCCGCTTTAAGCCGCCTGAAAGCGCGCCAAACTCATCGTCTGCTGGCAGCTCTAATAGTGAAATAGTGGTTTCCACCTGTTGCGATAAACTCCAGCCGTCCACCGCTTCCAGTTCATGCTGAATACGCGACAGCTCTTGCATTTTCTGTTCGCTATAATCTTCGGCTAACTCCAGACTGCAGTGGTGATAACTCTTAAGTATCTCCCCCACACCCTCTAAACCAGAAGCCACCACATCATAAACACTCCCCTCAATATCATCGGGTACATCCTGAGTCAGATAAGCAATTTTAAGATTCTGCTGCTGCTCAATGCTGCCCTCATCAACCTTTACCATGCCACCAATGACTTTCATTAGTGTCGATTTTCCCTCGCCATTGCGACCTAACAGGCACAAACGCTCTTTCGGCTCAATTTGTAAATTTAATGAGTCAAATAAATTAGGGCCGCCAAAGCCCAGATTAATATTTCGTAATGTAAGTAGTGCCATATGATATCTTTTGCGATGCTGCAGGTTAAGTTTCGTGAAATTGCGTGTATTTTATCAGAGCCTGATAGTATTATTGGATTTTTCGTACACAATACATCTATGCCGCTAACGATACTTTCTGTCATTGAATCACCCACTCACCCGAAGCTTTCTGCGCTTTATCAAAAAATCGGCGCGCGGGAGATAAAAGTCAATTCCAGTCGAAATGCGATAAAGGCACTCAAAACCTATAAACCTGACTTTATTGTTGCCGAATTCTTTTACGGCTACGGTAATAACTATGCCGGTGTCAATGTCAGTAATCTCGATGTGCTGCTTTCATCACTACCAAAATATTCTCCCCGGACTAAAACTATTGTTTTTGTGATGAAAGAGGAAGTGCCCTTTATTGAAAAGCTCAATGCACTTTATCCTGTTCATGGCGCTTTTTTACACGATACGCCCGAAGATGCTGTCAAAGAATTAATTACCGGTAATGATACAAACTGAGAACGCTGATTTGAACCAACCGGTACGGTAGACAAATTATCACAAATTGTTAACTTCGCTGAACCAGTAGCGTAGCAACGGTTCTAAATGTGTACAGGAGAATAATATGTACAAATTTACGATTTTACTTTACTGCTTTTTTGTTGGCTCAATTCAAGCTCAAACATTTCAAAGTAGCCAGAAAAAAACACCCCTGTTAGAGCTCTATTCATCACAGGGGTGCAGTAGTTGCCCGCCTGCTGAGCGCTGGATTTCATCACAAATCCATCATCCGCAATTATGGCAAAAATTTATACCCGTAGTATTTCATGTGGATTACTGGAATGACTTAGGCTGGAAAGATCCGTATTCAAAGAAACTGTTTTCACAGCGTCAGAGAAATTATCACTCTCAGGATGCGGTGAGCTCTGTTTATACACCCGGTGTTATTTTTAATGGTGAAGAATGGCGTGGCTGGTATCGCGGCAACCCCCTACCCTCTAACATAGAAACAAGTAAAATACTCTCCGCCACTTTGAAAAACAATACCCTTAATGTGCACTATCCGCATAAATCACCTTTAGTACTCAATGTTGCTCTGCTTGGTACGGGTATAAAAACCCATGTTCAATCAGGTGAAAACAGTGGTGAACTTTTTACTGAAGACTTTGTTGTATTGAATTTCAAAACATTAACATCTAAAAATGGTGAATGGACGGTAGCACTTAACATCCAAAGCCCATTTAAAGTACAACGTTATGCACTGGCCATCTGGGTAAATAAAATAAATAACCTGCAGCCTATACAGGCCACCGGCGGCTGGATTAACCCCTGATTAAATATCCTGTTCTGCATTTAACACTGCACATCAATTGCCTTGCTATACTTAACGTCTCTCGCCGCCTCAGCATTAGAAAAACTCAATGCATAAAAAACTACGACACTAAATTTGCTAAAACCAGCTAACTATTATGCCAAAACCTAAAACATGAATAAAAATATGGCCCATCTGAAGCACACAACCCTTTGCATTGAATGATTCCAGCTCTTCGAGCCAGCTGAAATAATTGCCAGCAAAAATCATCATTCCCGACTATCGTTGTTTTCTGGTTTGTAGAGTATTATTTATTTTTCCTCTCACCTTAGTATAAAAAATACTTATTAATAGCGTTTGTATAAGAGGCCAATAAAAACTTTTATCGCTGTTAATTTTAATCTGACCAGTGCATGACTTAATCATCTCTAACGTGTTTAACTGTAGTTCAAACCTGTAAATTAATTAACCGCTTTCAAGTCATGGCCCCCATAGAGTAAACTCTAATTGTTCCAACACATGTTTTTTAAAATTATTTGTCTATTTTCAAAACTGGCTTCTGCACTATAACTTCAGGGTCCAGTCAATCATTCAATAAAAAAGTGAGGATGAATATCCCTGCTACTTTATTGAGTATATAAATCCATCTACTGCTATTATATTAAAAATTAACAGGCTACATGTATGAATACAGTGACTCTACACGAGGCATGGAAAGGCGAGGCCGATTGCCTGAACTGCTCACTCAGAAATAGTGTACTCTTTTCGGGACTCAATGAAGCTGATTTTGAAAAATTACATAAACCGATTAGTCAGTTTGTACTCCCGGCAGGCTCTACCCTCTACCATGAACATAATAATGCGGAATACCTGTATACCATCCGCTCGGGTGTCGTTAAGTTAACCCAGTACCTTGCCGACGGCAATCAACGTATTGTCCGGCTGGCCTTTTCGTCTGATGTCATTGGCTTAGAAGCACTGGTTGATGACACATATAAACACGATGCTGTAGCACTTCGCGATATTGAGATTTGCCGTTTGCCCGTACCGGTTGTTAATCAGCTAAGCGCGGAGAACCAGGCTTTACACAAAGAGCTCCTCAATCGCTGGCATCTTGCTTTAAATGAAGCCGATAACTGGATTACCCAGTTATCCACCGGTACCGCTCGACAGAGAATGGCAAACCTGCTCCTGAAACTTGCCGATAAAAATGCATCCGATGAATGTGAACTCTTTAGCCGTGAAGATATTGGTTCAATGTTAAGCCTGACAACTGAAACCGCCAGTCGCACGATTGCCGAATTTAAACGTATTAAACTAATTGAAAAACGTGATAGTTTTTACCGTTTGGACAGACAACGTCTATTTGAAATTACCGCAGATTGATAATTATCATTGCGAGGCTGGCGGGTTACCAATATTATCACTTTCTAATATTCGTAACCCGCCAGCCGGAGCCAACCCGTGAAACATATACTGTTTATTTTACTAATAACACTCACTTTTTCATCTGCCCATGCTGACGCTCAATTGATAGAGCGTACCAGTAAAAGCCGAGCCGTCATTCATGAATTTATGGGGCAACTCAAAGGTGAACTCAAGTCCTCTATGAAGGCAAGTGGACCGGTTAAAACCGTTTCTGTATGTAAAGACATCGCACCGGCAATTGCTAAAGACCTGTCTGATAAAACCGGCTGGAAAGTTGCCAGGACGAGTTTAAAACCGCGTAATTCAGATAATATGCCGGATGCATGGGAAACTAAGGTTCTACATGCATTTGAACAACGCAAGCAAAATGGTGAAAACGTAAAACCCATGGCTTACTCTGAAATTGTAACCGTTAACGGCGTTGAATCATTTCGCTTTATGAAAGCAATTCCCACCGGCAAGGTATGCTTACAGTGTCATGGACAAAATATTTCAGATGATTTAGTCGCTGTACTGGATGCTAACTACCCGAATGATATGGCTAGAGACTATAAACTAGGCGATATTCGCGGAGCATTTACAATTACACAGCCCATATCCAAATAACATTACACAAAATATAGAGAACAGCATAATCTCAAAATCCGTTATAAATATAGGTAAAGCGGGTATTACACGTCAGTATTAATGCGGTACAGTTAACTAACAGGGCGCTGAATTAGCCGATATATTGACTCGATA
>CAZHEA010000035.1:0-5466 GCA_964531165.1 uncultured Thiotrichaceae bacterium | reverse complement strand
CGATATATTGACTCGATAAATCGAATGTGCACTAAAGAAATGACTCGTTTTAATATTAAAATTGATGACCTACAACAATATCATCCCCCACTTTAAAAGCTGTATTATCTATGCTGAGAATCAATCGATTAATTCGTTTCTCAGCATAAATTATTAAAGCCGTTCGTGGGGCTTTTACTCATACTAAGACTTCATTTTATATTACAGGGGTGTTTATCTAATACATCCTAGTAGCAAAAATATTATTAATTTATTCATTAATAATACTCTGCGCTGCACACCATGCTGATGACCACGCCCACTGAAAATTATACCCCCCCAGTTGACCGGTTACATCTAGAACCTCACCTATAAAGTACAGGCCATCAAGCTTTTTTGACTGCAGGGTTTTTGATGACACATCATTCGTATCAATACCACCGCTGGTAACTTCGGCTGTCTTATAACCCTCTGTACCAGAGGGGGTTATTTTCCAATGATGAAATCTGGCCGATATAATTTCATGCTGAGGCCTGTCCAGTTGTTTTAGCTTTTTATTAAGCAACACTTCTCCGCAAATATATGCCGATAATTTTTTCGGCATTAGCTGATTTAAGCTTGTTGATAATAGCTGGTCCGGGTGTTTATTTCTCTGCTCATTTAAATAGTCGGTTATATCCGTTGAGGGCAACAGGTTAATAACAATCTCCGTTCCATATAACCAATATGCTGATAGTCTAAGAATTACAGGCCCGCTTATGCCTCTATGGGTAAACAAAAGATCATCTTCAATACTTATACTTCTGTTATCTGTTTCACAGTTGACTGAAACAGGCAATGCCACACCTGATAATAATTTCGTTTTTTCAAGTAACTTTTTTGAAAATGTAAAGGGCACCAGTGATGCATTTGTTTTTATTAGCGGGTGACCAAACTGTTTAGCTATTTCATATCCAAAACCCGTTGCACCTAAAGTCGGAATAGATAACCCGCCGGTTGCAATCACCATTGATGTGCCGCTGAATACACCCATTGACGTTTCAACTGTATAGTTTTCTTCTTTTGTTATTTTAAAAATGTCGCATTTTTTATAAATTTTTACTGATGCAGTTGCACATTCATCCAACAATAACTTTAATATATCTTTAGAACTATTTTTACAGAACAGCTGACCCGGGCCTTTTTCAACATATTCGATATTATGTTTTTCAACTAGTGCAAGAAATTCGTAAGCTGAATATTGATTTAAAGCAGATTTGCAAAAATGCGGATTTGCAGAAGTAAAGTCTTCATGTGTAGTGTTTAAGTTTGTAAAATTACAGCGCCCGCCGCCAGACATGAGTATTTTTTTACCCACTTTATTCGCATGATCTAAGACCAGCACACGCTTACCCGATTGGCCGGCATTAAATGCACAAAACAATCCCGCGGCACCTGCGCCAATAATTATCACGTCATAGTGTTGATTAACTTCAGACAAAATATTATCCGTAGGATTTATCGCTAAGACGATCGACCAGCCTAGCTATTTGTGCCCAATCGTGGGAAACAATATCCTGCGAGTGAGCCAGATGATTTCTTAGCGATTCAAGCTCTTTAATAATTTTTTTCGCCTGCTTGCCGGTCTCAAAACCCATTTGTGTTAATGATGCTTTGTCTGAGATAATAATGCCGGCTTTATCTGAAAACTGTAAACAGTCGATTAATTTACAATGCAAATTTCTGCGCTTCCTTTCTTCCCAGATCATGCGTGTTTTTTCCATTCGCCCCTCAGACATCACATCCATCCAGCTATCTTCTGGGTAAACTCTTTCTATTAGTTGAGTTAGTGCGGTCTCTATCATTGTCACTAAGCCAAACAACCACATTCTTACTTGCGGTTTATTAATATCTTCACGGGTTATCACGGCTGTGACTTCACCAAAAACACTCACAAAACAAAAATCATGGCGGGTTAATATATGAATAACATCACTTAAGCTACCGGTTCCTCTAATCACCTGATCAACTGTATAATGTCGCATACTGTCACCACAGACTTCACCCTTTAACCTCTGCTGCTTAATATAACCCTGCACCCTGCCATTTATTCTTATACTGGCTACACTTTGCTTATAATAATTAAAAGCGCTGTTGGCTTTTTTAACCGGTGTATCGCTGTCAAAAGACAGCAAGCTTTCTGCGATATCTCTGGCGGTAAATAACTGCTGAAATTTATTTCTAAAATTTATATCAGAAAAACCGGGTAAATTTATAATAGTGTTATTAACCGGTTCAATATGTCTTTGTATTGATGGGTCGATACCCAGCTTTTCGCTGCTTTTAATCAGTAATTTATTTGCGCGTTTTAGTAATGTACTGTTACCGTCTGCCAGTACATCTAAAAGTGCCTGCATTTCTGATACAAATGTAACCGCAAATTTTTCATCATGCTTTACAATATCAGCACAGTTATGAATAAGGTCCGCCAGCTTAATGGTTTTTGCTCGGCGTGATGCGGTTGCCAGGTGTTGACGATCTATTTCTTTACGGGTTGCACGGTTGCCATCTGAAGGTTTGCTTACGTCGGTTAACTCTTCAACCAGTTCTGCTACTTGCGGGCCAAATGTTTCTTCTATATCGCCTAGCGTTGCGGGGGTATCTTCTACTGTATCGTGCAACCAGGCCGCGGCTATCATTTGCTCATCATCGGTAACGGTTGAAACTAGTTTTGCCACTGCCTGTAAATGAGTCTGGTAAGGTTGATTGGAATATTTGCGGACGTGATTGATTCGCTGGTGTTCGGTTGTTGCGAAGTCCTGAGCTTTTTTTATTAGGTCTGACATTAGTCTCTCTTAACGACTTGATTCATTTTTATAGTCAGCCCATAACCCATTGCTACTATGTCTGTCAGGTTGGATGTCGCGAGCCATAAACAGGTTGTTAAGTATCAGTGATTTAAATTTATCAAAAATCATACTCGTCATCTCCGAATGCTTTTATCGGAGATCCAGTGACCTTAAGTGCTGTAAGTCGCTGGATTCCCGATAAAAGCATTCGGGAATGACGGGTGCTTAAAGTAACACAGTCAAACTTACTTCTTCTTTGTTGGTCTTTCCCAGCCTGAAATGGATTTTTGCGGCGACCGACTAATCACCAGCATATCTTCTTCAACATCTTTGGTTACAGTAGCGCCTGCACCAATCGTTACACCACTTGCAATATTGACCGGTGCAACTAACTGAGAATCAGAGCCGACAAACACATTGTCACCAATAATTGTTTTATGTTTATTTGCGCCATCATAGTTACAGGTAATCGTGCCCGCACCCACATTTACATTTTTACCCATTTCAGTATCGCCAACATAGGACAGGTGGTTTACCTTACTGCCCTCACCAATATTAGTTTTTTTAATTTCTACAAAATTACCAATTTTTGCATTTTTACTTAAATGGGTATCAGGTCTTAATCTGGCGTAAGGACCCACTTCACAGCCGTTATCTATAAATGTATTTTCTATAACACAATTGGCTTTTATATTTACATTTTCGCCAATAGTTGAATTGATAATGACACAGTTCGGACCAATATTTGTACCGCAGCCAATTTTTACATTGCCTTCTATTACCGCATTGATATCGATGTATACATCATTACTGATATCCGCATTGCCACGTATATCGATACGCGCGGGGTCAGCTAACGCGACACCATTTGTCATTAATTCATCGGCGATATTACGCTGGAATATTCGTTCTAATGTGCCCAGTTGTAAGCGATTGTTCACACCTTCAACTTCATAGCTGGCTTTGGGTTGGGCAGTTTTAATTTCGATATTATCTTTTTCAGCCAGTTCAAAAATATCCGTAAGATAATATTCACCCTGACTATTTTTATTATCAATATTATTTAACAGGCGTTTTAAAGTTTCACCATTACAGGCTAGAATACCAGTGTTCACTTCCTGAATTTTTTGCTGTGCTTCTGAGGCATCTTTTTGTTCGACAATACCTGTGACCTGATTTTTATCATTTCTTAAAATACGACCGTAACCAAACGGGTTATCCAGATTTACTGATAGTAGTGCAACCTTGCCTTCGGAGTCTTTTAATAATTCTTCCAGGGTTTCCAGTTTAGTCAGGGGAACATCTCCGTATAGCACCAGCACATTATTATTCAGATTAACCGAATCAAATGCCTGCATCACTGCATGGCCGGTACCCAGTTGTTCTTTTTGCTCGACCCACTTTGCATCAAAGTGTTTGCAGGTTTCTTTTACCTGCTCTCCACCGTGTCCGTATATTACAATCACTTCTTCAGCACCGAGGTTTTTAGCGGTGTCGTAGACATGCTCGACTAATGGTTTATTGGCGAGTTTATGCAGCACTTTTGGGGTGCTGGATTTCATGCGAGTGCCTTTACCGGCGGCGAGGATAATTACACTTAATGACATTTTTGTTCCTTAACTATGCTCAGGCCCCCTCTTAGAAAAAGAGGGAACGAAGATAGCCTAATAAACTATCAGGTATATTATATAAGTAAATAGGTTTTAGGGGAGATTTGAATGAGGATAAAAAAATATCTCTTAATTCAAAAAGCTTAAAAGCAAATCCCCCTCAGTCCCCCTTTTTCTACGGGGGAGGCTCTTGATTTAATTTATTCATTTATATTACTACATTTGCGTCTTTTGCGTGCATTTGCGGTAAATACTTTATTTTTTTCACTCATAAAAAAGCCGAACTACAAAGTCCGGCTTTTTTAAAAACTTAACAACCATAAATCTATCTACGGCTTTTAAGCTTCTTAATTGTCTCTACCATTGCAGCGGCTTCTGCTAACTGGGCGCTGGCCTTGGCGAAATCCATTTCAGAACTCTTGTTCTCCATGGCTTCTTCAGCGCGCTGTTTTGCTTCAATTGCTGCGGCTTCGTCCAGATCATCTGCACGAACTGCGGTATCTGACAATATAGTCACCACGTGTGGTTGAATTTCCAGCATGCCGCCGGAGATGAAATAGGATTCATCTTCGCCGTTCTGGCCACGCACTCTTACTTCACCGGCTTTAAGCTTAGTGAGTAAAGGTGTGTGACGCGGGGCAATACCTAATTCACCCATGATACCCGGGGCAAAAACCATAGTGGCTTCACCTGACCAGATTTCTTTTTCCGCACTTACTATATCTACATGTGTTGTCATCGCCATAATGCGTTTTCCTTACATGTTTTTCGCTTTTTCTTTAACTTCGTCGATGCCGCCTACCATGTAGAACGCCTGCTCTGGAATATCATCCAGTTCACCATCGAGGATTGCTTTAAAGCTAGCTAAAGTTTCTTTTAAGCTGACGTATTTACCTTCTGCACCGGTAAAGACTTCTGCTACGAAGAATGGCTGTGATAAGAAACGCTGGATTTTACGAGCGCGGGCTACTGCCTGCTTATCTTCATCAGATAATTCGTCCATACCCAGAATCGCAATAATATCTTTCAGTTCTTTATAACGCTGCAAT
>CAZHEA010000034.1:0-33181 GCA_964531165.1 uncultured Thiotrichaceae bacterium | reverse complement strand
GACCGGCCGGCTGGTTTCTTCATCGGTGGCCGGTGGCAAACCTAAACCCACCGTTTGGTGTCGTGCCAGCCGCTGCCCGACATCTTTAGGAATAATCAGCACCGCCCTGACTTTACCACTGGCAACTGCAGCCTCAGCCTGTTTTACACTCTGATAAGTTTGGGTAAACCTCACCACCTGCGTAGCACTGACCGTTTGCTTTAACACACGACTTAACGCGCTCTGACTATAATCGACTATACCCACCGGGATATGACGAATATTGGTATTGATGGCGTAGCCGAACATAAGCAACTGAATCATGGGTATCATAACGATCATTGCAAAAGTCATGTTATCGCGCTTTAACTGAATCAGTTCTTTGCTAACAATTGCCTGTATCCGGGTTAATGATTTCATTGTCGACCCACACCCGTACTGGTCACAAAAACATCTTCCAGGCTGGGACGCACCAGCGTCAATGAGGCATTCTCACTCACCGCGGCCTGCTGTTTTAAAAAATCCAGCGGTTGCGTGATCACATTTTTTACCAGCACTCTTAAACGCTCACCCAGTTGCGCTGCACTAATAATTTCCGGTAATTTTATTAGCTCCTGCTTTAACTGGCGCAAATCATGCGCAGCAATTTCAACTACATGCGCGCCCATTTGCTGCATTAATTCAGCCGGTGTACCATCGGCCCGCTTAATCCCTTCTTCAAGAATAGCTAACTTGTGGCAACGCTCTGCTTCATCCATATAATGTGTAGATACCAGAATACTGGTTCCCTGATCCGATAGATCAAATAACTGCTCCCAGAACTCACGACGATTTTCCGGGTCTACCGCCGACGTTGGTTCATCGAGAAATAATAAATCCGGTTTATGAATGGTTGCAGCGGCCAGTGCTAACCTTTGTTTCTGACCACCGCTCATGCTACCGGCCAGCTGTTTTTTCTGGGAATTTAAGTCATAAGTATCGAGCAGCTCACTCAGGCGTTTTTTTTGCTGGGTGCGGGACAGACCATAGATTTTTGCAATAAAATTTAAATTTTCGGACACGCTCAAGTCATCATAAAGTGAAAACTTCTGCGTCATATAACCAATACGCATGCGTAATTTTTCAGCATCTTCGGGCAGGTTATAACCTAATACTTTAACTGTTCCTGCGGTGGGTTTTAACAATCCGGTTAATAAACGAATGGCCGTGGTCTTACCGCAACCATTGGGGCCTAAAAAACCGTAGATATTACCTTTTTCAATTTGCAAATTTAAATTTTGAATGGCTTTTATATCGCCAAAATGGCGGCTTAAATTTTCAACCTTAATAACCGTTTCACTGTCGCTTATTTTGCTCTGGCCTGCTTCACTCACGGCAGCTCAACTTGCACTGGCACACCACTGGGTAAGTTTTCTGCACTGTCCGGCAACTGCACTTCTGCCAGATACATTAAGCGTGCCCGCTCTTCCTGATTAAGCGCGTAGTAAGGTGTAAATGCCGGCTCAACTGAAATCCATTTTAATCGACCTTTAATGGTTTTTTCTAAACCATCCACCCGCACCACTAATGTATCATTCAAAGACAACTTAACCCGATAGGGCTCGGGCACATAAACCCGCGCAAAAGGCGCCTTACCTGCCATCACTACCGCAAGCGGACTGCCCACTGTCACCCGTTCACCTAAGTTCCAGGGCAGGTTATCCAGCACTCCATCTCGGGTTGCGACAATAGTTAAATCTGATAATTTTTTATGCTCACTGGCGAGCGCAGCCTGTGCGACATTTAAAGATGCCTGTGCAAAGCGTAAATCTTCAGGGCGCGTGCCATTAGTTAGCACCAACAACTGTTCTTCTGCGGTTTTTAAATTTGCCTGCCCCGCGTCACGTAACGCTAATGTCTGATCAACATCAGCCTGGCTGGTGAGTTTTTCTTTCAGAAGCTTTTTAGCACGACTATAACTTAACTGCGCTTCGAGTAGACCGGCCTTTGCCCCCGCCACTTTTGCACTGGCGGCAGCCACCTCTTCTTTTCGAGCACCGTTACGTAATTTTTCAAGATTTGCATCGGCTTTCTCTACCTCGGCCGTGGCCTTTGCGACTTGCGCCAGTTGTAATGTATTATCCAGACGTACCAGCACCATGCCTTTACTCACCTGTACGCCTGCCGCCACCGGTAATTCAACAATAACTTCATTAACTGTGGCCGGATAAGCTATTCGATTTCGCTCTAATGTACCCAGAGCCAAATTGGCTGTGTTTGAATCACAACCAGCTAATAATAACATTGTCATAAAAACAACCGTACGTAACATATCAATCTCAAGATAATAAAAAATTTATAGTATGCCTGCTTAACCACTTTCTCAAGTGTTACGAAAATATTTAGTTCTTTTAAGCGACAAAATATAAAATCTATCTTGTCTATATCAGCATGAACTATCCATCTATTTTTCTGTTGCTGGGTAAAAGTGCTTTACATATGACTGTCTGAATTTTACATGACAAGCCATACAGGTATTTTGTAATTCAGAAAATGCAGCTATGATTTCATAGCCATTTTGGCTATTTACAGTTTTGGCTAATTTGCGCGCTGCCTCATGGGTTTTACCATCCAGCTCTTTAAACGCCCCCATCTGCATTCCAATAAAACTCATAATACGGACTTTATCTATTATCGGCGGTTGCGGATGATCAGCAATTAAAACCGCATTTTTTTCAACCTGTTGCCAGTTTTCAGCGGAGATACCGGCGGTAATTGCCTGCATGTTTTCTCCCATATCTGACATGATTTTTTGTAATGCCAGTGGTTCAATATCTGTTTCTTCTGCCTGCACAAAGACAGGAGCCATTGAAAACACAACTATCAAACCCATCAACAAACGCTGCTTAGTACTACACTTTGATACCATCACTTATTATCTCCTCTTGAAAATTAAACGGTTAGAATCATCAAAATTTAACCAGAGTTAAAACTAAAACAGTAAATGCACTCACCGCAAACAGGCCATGCATAAAAATAACAGCAGCTGGAAGCTCACCTTTTCTTCGAATCATAAGATAAAGCGCAACGCCCGCCATCATCGTTAGCACCAACAGCACTAATACCGGTAGCAGCTGAGTTCTGATCTCAGTGCCGAAAAATATCAACACGGCCAGAGACAACAACCCCACAGCCCCGATTCGCCCGTGTAATAATCCGGTATCTATCTTTGTATTTCTATCGGTTAAACGCACAAATGCAGTATACGCCCCTCCCAGTACGGCACAGGCCAGTAATATCTGGGTAAATATTTCATGACTGCTCTCAGTTAGAAGCATCTGCTCACTCTCTTGCTCTGTTAATAGTAGTAGAGTCAGAATAAGCGCTTTTAAGATTTATAAAAACAGCCTATTATTGAACATAGTGTTCCATATATGGAACGATGGAGCGTGCTTTGACAGATATTAATGACTGGCTGATTTTTTCACAAATTGTCGACAATGGCGGTTTAAGCGCGGCTAGTCGCCGACTCGGTGTGCCAAAATCCACCCTTAGCCGGCGACTCAGTAAACTGGAAGCTGAGTTTGGATGCCGCTTGCTGAATCGCAAAGGACGCAGTTTTGAGCTCACCGACGCCGGCAAGCGACTTTATCAGGAAGCACACAACCTGACAGAACAGGTAATGAATGCAAAGGATCGCCTCACCGAAGCCAGCCACCAGGAATCCGGCACAATACGGATGGCTGCCCCCATTACCCCGGGAGGACAGTTTCTGGGAGTCTGGCTAGCCGAATTTATGCAGCGCTATCCACACATTCGAATTGAGCTGGATTTAAGTGACCGCATGACTAACCTGTTTGAGCAACCTTATGATATTGCTCTGCGGGTTGGCCCACTGGCAGACTCAAGCCTGATTGCGCGTAAGCTGGGCACCAGTGAGCGCCTTCTGGTTGCATCACCACAATACCTTCAAGCACACGGCCTTGTCCGTAGTCCTAACGATTTAAGCGAACACAAATGTATCGGCTTTAGCGAACAGCTCAGTGGTCATGGCTCATGGCTGCTATTACGGGGTAAACAGACCCAGAGAATTAACTTTTATCCGACTTTACGCTGTGATGATATGGCAACTATTTTACAACTAACCCGATCTGGAGCCGGTATTGCAATGATCCCGGCTTTTGTCTGCAAACCGGCGCTGAACAATGGTCAACTACAGCGCATACTTACCCAGTGGCACGGCCCTGCCGCAGAATTTTATCTGGTGTTTGCCGAAAAAGAACTGATGCCAAAGCGGGTACGCTTACTTGCCGATTTTCTGATTGAACGCGCCCGGTCCGATAAAAGCAAGCTATTCAACAACGGATGCAGCACTTGAAAAACCAGCAAAGATAACACTATACTATTGATTCAACTGTGATTTTTGAATCATGCGCTATACTCATAACTAACCGTTAAATGTTAGAATCATGGGGATGATCGATGAGAACAGGTGAAGACACACCGTTAATTCTGACACTGGATAATGGCGGACGCCCGATAGAATGGATTGACTGGCAGGAAGCCGTCAATTTATATGTCCGTGAACAGGTCGCCTGGACCGCCAGTGAAAAAATTCTGCGCTTTTATGGCGGCACCTGCCAGCATACCGGTTTACAGTCATTTCTCGATCTCAATACGATTATTGCCATCCGCGGTGCAAAACCAAAATACAATCATGACGTAACACCCTTGCTAACAAATCGCGCCTTATTTGAACGCGACCGCCACACCTGCTTATACTGTGGTAATCAGTTCAAATTATCACTACTGACACGCGATCACGTAAAACCCAAAGCACAGGGTGGTAATGATATCTGGAAAAATGTTGTGACTGCGTGTAAATCCTGCAATGTGAAAAAAGCCTGCTGCACACCGGGCCAGGCTCACATGCCATTACTGGCGCTGCCCTATACGCCAAATAAAGCCGAGGCAATGATTCTGGCAAACCGCAGGATATTAACCGATCAAATGAATTTTTTGCGAAATCATGTTCCCCATGAGCGCAGACAAACATTTAATTAAAGTTTCCTCAGTTACTAACTCACAAAAAAATGTCTTAGCCGGGTTTTGTCAGCGATTGCAAACCCGTGGATAAATCAGGATATTTAAGCTTTGTTTTAAAGTGCATCAATAACTTTTCATTCGATATGCGCTTTGATTCCGCCAGATACGATAGCATGCCTTTAGATAATTGTTGCTGAGCCTGCAGCAAACTAATCTCTGCAGGGCGCACCAGTCCCGCTGCATCTGCAACTTTCATAAAATAGTCATTCATAGTTGATGGCGCACCATCACAACAATTATAAATTCCCGGCGTAACATCACACATTAACGCCTCTGCACAAAATGCACTAAGATCATCCGCGTGAATCCGATTGGTAAAACCTGAATCATCAGCATTCACAATGGGTTGCCCGGATAAAATACGCTTAAGCGGCAGTTTATCCACTGCGTAAATTCCCGGCACTCTAAAAATAATTAACGCCGTTTTATTTAAATCACAATATTTTTGCAGTCTTGATTCTGCACTTAATCGTCTGCGCGCACGATCAACCTGCGCCATCGTGGCTCGCTGCTCATCAATCCATTCGCCATGGCAATCACCATAAACACCGGTAGTGCTAATTAATAATATTTTTTCTGGCGCGACGGTTAAGCCATCCAGCATGCTGACAAAATTTTGCATTCGCTGATCGCTATCACCTTGCGGTTGAGGTGGTACAAAATAAGCAACTACCGCATCTTCGAACACGTTTAATACCGCTTCCCTTAATGCAATTTCACTTAGCCCCCTGTCCGCCTTATCCAGATCAAATGCCAGTGGCGAAAGCCCCATCGCCAGACAATCATCAGCTGAACCTTTACTGTGCACAATACAGCCAGGCATAATCTCTTGCTCAAATAGTAATCGAGCCAGCTTTTTACCGATGTAACCGCAACCCATTATTGTAATTTTTTTTGTCATCTCTCTATTCTAATCTAAAGTAAAAAATCACGTTCTTAGAACATGGTTTTAATATTTGATAAAATCTATGTCAACATTCAACCATAAAAAAACCCCGCCATGGCGGGGTTTTTTTATAAAGAATACGCGTATCACATTTAAAACATATTATTACAATGACTCACTCGCGCATCATAGTACCGCTCACAGGTATAGGCATCACTACCGCGAGCATAGCACTGTCCACGTTGCTTATAAGCAAATTCACGACAGCCGCCCCAGTTATTGCTCAACTGCAACATTTTAGTATTGTGCTGCTGCTTTCTGTCTTTTTTGGCTTGCCACGGGTTACGCCCCAGGCTCTGAAAGCCACTTGTACCTGATGGATTAAACTGATGCTTAAACTCGGCTGATAATTTTTTCTTTTCCCACTTAGTTAATTCATGCTGTGATAGTGACTTATTGTTAAACACTCCGCTATCAGCAGCAACAACTGTATTTATCGGCGACGTAATGGCGAATACCATCATACATATTTTTATAAAGCGGCTTACTGGCATAATAGAACCTGTATTAATCGTTAAAGTTATCGAAGTTTTCAGAGACATAATAAAGTCATCCCCTACTATAAAGTTTGAAAACACCTGGACCAGAGAGCTCTGATCATCTTTAATCATTTGCCGTAAACACTGAAAAAAACAAATTCACTACGGGTTGGTGTGACTTATTAACAACACCTGACGAACGGACAAATAATAACAAAACAGTTAAAGTTTTCAACCAAAAACAACTTGAAACCATTGATTTAATTAACATTTAACCCGTTCGGGTGAGACAAAAACCCAACTAAGGCATAATATCTTTAAAAGAGTCCAGCAAATGATAGTGCGCATGCTGCTTATCTGACTGGGTGCTATCCGGCTGTTTAATCGCTAGCAGGTGTTTAATACCATAATCAGCTGCCGCATCCAGCACATTAAAATTATCATCAATAAAGAGCGTAGATGCCTTATCAACCTTTTCAGTTTTCTCCAGCTCCCTCCAGAACGCACCATCTTCTTTTGGATGATGCAGCTCATGTGAAGTAATTATTCGATGAAAATAGTGCCCTAGTCCCGTGTGCTGAAACTTTACCTGAAAACTCAGCGGGTGTGCATTCGTTACCAGCACCACTCTTTTTCCGTGCATATGCAGTGCTTCTAAAAATTCAACAACATAAGGTCTAATAGAAATTCTGTCCCGAATACAGTGCTTTAATGCGGCGATATCCAGCCCTAGCTCCTGGCTCCAGTAGTCCACACAATACCAGTTAAGGCTTCCGTAAACGGCCGTGTACTTTTCATTCAAGTGCCGGTGCGACTCTTCTAGTGAAAGCTGATGCTGCGAGGCATAACACTCTGGCACATACTGTAACCAGAAATGATTATCGAAATGCAAATCCAGCAGCGTACCGTCAAGATCCAGAAACACGGTATTTATTTCCGACCAGTTAATCATCAAAAGCTTCCACCCTTTTTCTCAGGCCAATTAAACACAACTAAAATCCTCTTCTACTTATTATTATGGGCTATTTAAATATAACAATATAAATGCAACAATGTCGGCTATAAATAGTAAATCACTCAATATGCAAAATAAACCTAAAATTCTCAACCGTAAAATTCATAGCCAGAGTAAACTGTTTACCATTGAGCAGGTTGATCTGGAATTTAGTAACGGCCAGCAACACCAGTTTGAAAGACTGGTTACACCAGGTGCCGGTGCGGTTATGATTATTCCCGTCATAGATAATGAACATGTCATTATGATTCGCGAATACGCCGTTGGCACCGATCGCTATGAGCTGGTTTTTCCCAAAGGCAAAATAGATGCGGGTGAAACCATATTACAGGCAGCTAACCGGGAGTGCATGGAAGAAATTGGCTACCGTGCAAATACGTTAACGCCGCTGGGGGAAATGACAATTGCCCCGGGCTACATCAGCTTCCTAACACATACGGTACTTGCCGAAAATTTACAACCGGAAAAACTTCAGGGAGATGAACCCGAAGAACTTCAGCAACTAATTTGTAATGTAAATAACATTCAGGCATTAGTTGCCAATGAAAACCTTAGCGAAGCCCGTAGCATCGCTGCACTTTATCAGGTACGTGACATCCTTAACGCACGTAAAGAAGTTTAAAAATGAGTAAATCAGACGAACTGAATTTACAGTACCTTTGTCAGAATGCACTCAGTATTGCGCGCATTGCCGGTGAAAAAATACTCGAAATTTATGATTCAAAATTCACTATTGAACACAAAGAGGATAACACCCCGCTAACAACGGCAGACCTTGCAGCTGATAAAATAATCCGCAATGCACTACATGAGCTAACCCCTGAGATACCTGTCTTAACTGAGGAATCTGAACACATACCATTTGAAATCCGACAGCAATGGGATCGTTACTGGTTGGTTGACCCGTTAGATGGCACCCGCGAATTCATCAAACGCAACGGTGAGTTCACTGTCAATATTGCACTCATTGAAAACCATGAAAGCATTCTGGGTGTTATTAACGTACCCATTTTAAAAACGGATTATTACGCATGGCGTAATGGCGGTGCATTTAAAAAAATAGCTGCAGAATCTGCTCATATCATTCATGTCCGTCCCGCGGATAAAGCAAATTTGGTTATCGCAGGCAGTCGCTCACATGCTACCGAAAGGCTAAAAACATATTATGAAAAACTTGGCGATATCGAATTACTCAGCGTAGGTAGCTCATTAAAATCCTGCATGGTAGCAGAAGGCAGCGTTGATCTATATCCGCGGCTAGGGCTAACCTCTGAATGGGATACGGCAGCAGCTCACTGCATAGTAGAAGAAGCGGGTGGACACCTCACACAAATAGACCGTAGTAAACTTCGTTACAACACCAAAGACAGTCTGCTTAACCCTGAGTTTTTTGTATTTGGCGACAACTCAATTCCATGGCATCAATATTTATAATTAAAACTTAATAACTAAACATTTTAGCTGAAAGTTAATATGAAATTACTAACCAAAGAAAATAAGTTCATCGGCTTGCTAATTGGCCAGCTTACTTTGATTTTCACTATGCCTATTCTGCATTACTTTGATGAAGACATCGGTAAGTACATTTTGCATGCGGCATTTATCGGCATGATTCTAATCGCTATTATTGGCAATCACAAACATAACGCCTGGTATAAATCGATTATTGTTCTCACCATAATAGAGATCATTATTCTAATAATCACCACACAAACCGATCATTTATTACTAACTTATATCGCTATTTCATTAAGCCTGTTTTTTCTGGTTATTAGTATTGGGGTTGCTTTTAAAAGTGTTTTTTACAGCGCAACTATTACCATCAATCAGCTGGTGGGGGCTTCCTGCATTTATTTATTACTGGGAATGATCGGTGCTATTTTGTATTCAAATCTTTTTTTTATATCACCTGATTCATTTTCCGGATTAAGTAAAAAAGATATAGAGTTACACTTCCCTGAATTTATGTACTACAGCTATGTTACGTTAACCACCTTAGGATTCGGCGACATTGTTCCTATATCACCGTTGGCAAAAACCATGTCATTTATGCAGGCCATAATCGGACAACTATATTTAACGATCATGGTTGCGGGTCTGGTCGGCAAAGCCATTAACAACAATAAAAACCCGTAACCTCAGCCGGATAGCTGCCAGAGCTGGTCAACCAGGCAAAAGTTATAATAACTGGTTGCCGATTTTTTATCTGTATGATTTTTAAACATCAGGCGCTTACAGCGATTGTCATTTTTTCTATACTGCTTCATTACCTTAATTTCACCGCCATTGCCTGTTTTGCTATTAATCCATTTACGCACTTCACCGGCCTTATTGTTTTTAAGTACCTGTTTATACTCACTGATTAACTGTTGCACATCGGCATCTGAAAAACCCGTTATAACCGCATATTTCAAAAACGACACATTCGAAGCCGATAACTGAAACGGCACGGCCAGTAGTAGTATACAAATACTTTTTCTCATTATATCAATCATTCGATTTCTCTTGTTTTGTGCTCTGCTGGACAGCAGCAGGCCAGCTGCTTTGTAAATAAAGTTGCTCTACTTTCTGTCTTGCCCAGGGTGTTTTGCGCAGAAAACTCAGGCTCGATTTTAAACTCGGGTTAACTATGAAGCACTTAATATTAATACGCTGGCCTAATTCCTGCCATCCATATTTGTCTTCTAATCGGCTGAGTATCACTTTTAAGGTGATACCATGAAGCGGATCCTGCATTGATGCTTTGGGTTGCATATTGAATAAACCACTAAATATTGATTAACTGCAATTATACACGCTCATCCAGTATTTTAATAAGTAGGGTTAATTTAACCTTCAAATATGCTAAATTCGACCTATGAATACTCCCGCTCAAAGCTCGACTCCAAAGCAATCTATAGCTGAAATCAGCATACAGTCAGGACGACCATCCAGTGAAATAACACTTAGTCCTGAAGCTCAGCAGGATGTTCATCAGGCCTATCTGGTCACCATGCGTCAACGTTTTAAAACTGAAATCAACCGCCTTACCCGCGGTGATATGCAAACAATGTTACAAGCACATTCAAAAAGCAATAATCAGCTCAGTTTTATTCTAACCTATGTTTATGCCTTAAACTGGTTGCAACAAAACGTACACAGCAAGTTTCAAGCAGAAGTTCTCTCGGCTTTTGCTAATGGTCCACAGGCATTTTTAATGCAAATGATTCTTCTCAGCAACAACAACGCCGAATTTATCGAATCATATATTGATTACTGGCAAAACTTTAAGGGCGAGCCACAAATACAGCAACAACAAATTTTACAGCTCTTATCGATAGCAGAAAATAAACAGGTTCTAGTGACTAGCATAGAAAAAACCTGGAATGATTTACAGTTATTTACCAAAAGCTTTTCCCTGGGCTATAAAGATCTAGCCAAACAGGAAAAACAACGCTATGCGAGCATGCTCGCAGAAGATGATTTAGAACGCCTGAAGCTGGTTGATAGTTTAGCCGATATGCCATCCTTAAACTTTTTCAATAAGCTAGGCTTAATACCCGCCATGGGTTGCCCGCAAACTTGCCGTCACTGCATGTTTATTTTCAGGCCCCTGATGAAAAACACCGACGATCCCGAAACGCTATTTCAGATGGTCGACAAACTCACCACTTCAGTTTTATTTACCGGTGGCGACCTAACCAAACATCTTCATCATTTTTATCATGCCATCACCAATATGCAACACGTCACGACTTTTGCCATTTTATTAAATGGTGATTTTGCAGACAGTCGCGAAATTACCGAAAAAATCATGGGAGAAATGGCCAGCGCAATTCGGCGTCGCCCGATTAGCTGGGCTAAAGCTAATGTACATTTACAAATTAGTTTTGACGAGTTTCATCAGGAAGTCATAGTTGATAGAAAAGGCCATTTAAAAGAACGTATCCCTATTGTGAAAATAGCCAACATTGTTGAAGCTGCACCAAAATTCAACGATGAACTACAACTTTGTTTATGTCATAAACAAAGTCATTTAAACTTTTCAATGGATGTTTTTAACAAAGGTGTTTTTGCCCGTCTGGCAAAAGAACTGGGGCGCCGTGGCCAGCAGATACAAGTTCTATCGACGGGCCCATCTGCACGCTTAAAACGCAACCCACACAACCCTGACACGCCTGCAGCAGTGATCAAAGATGCCACATTTGTTTTAAGCAAATACCCGCATGCATTGCTGATGCTAACCAGTTCTACTATTGACGCTTATGGACGCGCCGAAATGATGGAACTGCATGAGGCGGTTAATGAACGCGACTTATTAAATCAGATGCTCGATGGCAAGGGCACCGGCACCGAAACTTTTGATAATGACCTAATGTTCTGGTTTAACGGCTGGGCAACATTGTTTTCTGCTGTACATATTTGTCTGGGCAATGTATTTGAGGATGGCATGCAGACTATTCGTCAACGCCACGCAAAAGACCCTTTAAGCAATGCAATGCATCGTTTTGATATTCGCTTATTAGACTACTATCGTGAACTACATGATGATCTGGATAATATTATTGAAAAATCAACTGGGCCTCATCATTTATTTCACTGCATAACGGAAGATGCTACCACGCGCTTGCATATGACAAAACGCCTGATCGGAATATAACGATTAAGACTTATCAGTTAATGATGCCGCCCAAGTGGCTGGCACCAATAATTGCAACATCTATAAATACTATTTTTTATCTGATTTTTTTAATTTAATTCCGCTGGTTTCCATCATGTAATATACCGCAGCATACACCTCTTTTTGATTGCAGTTTCGACAACCGCCTTTAGGTGGCATCAGATAATTGTTAAAACCTTCCATTGAGTGCTTTAACAAAGTATCCATACCTTTGTTTCTTAATCTCATTGACCATTCAAATTTATCATCTGGCATTGGCGCACCCTGGGTGTTTTTTCCATGGCAGCCTTTACAGCGATATTCATAGACTTCCTTGCCACTTCGATCCGGCCCTTCATGCACTCTTATCTCAGTCATTTCCTGCATAAAGCCTGTCGTCGTTGCTTTCTTAATAGCAGGACTCTTAACTGTGGTTTTGGACTCTACTGCATACGATGCATTCATAAGAAAAAAGCTAAAACTCATTAAAATAACAATTTTCGTTATTCTATAAAACATTTTATTTCTCCTTAGCACCATGGTTTAGTTGGTTTAGTGCTCGCCGGACGAGCGAGACCTTCAGATTTAAGCTTGGAAATCAGACTACCTTTATCCGTATACACATCAGATGTCGCATCCTGCCCTCCTGTGTTTTCCATCTTGATATTTCTGACTTCAATAAATTCAGCTTCTGACATAAAATCTCGCGTAAGGTCTTCAGCTTTCTGTACCATTTCAATTTGGCAGGCCGGTGCTTTAGGTGTAGCAACTGGTATTGCTATACCTGGAAGACTAATTCTAAAAGAGCGCGGGTATCCAGACCATACATCCACATATAAATTAACAACATTGGCTGCCTCAACATCAATTAGCTTCGCTTTATATTTCCCCGGAAACGCATTAGATGACTCAGCCATCACCGAAAATGCAGAAACCAAAACTACCACCCCAAAAAAGAAAACTGACTGTGACTTTTTTATATTTTTAAATTCCATCATTGCATATACCTCTTTAGTAATTTGTCTATTTAATTTTAACTATTATCTTGATGTAACCTTTTCCAACAAAAAGTCCATCACTTCAATCATATGCTCCTGATCCTTATTATAAAAAGGAGCCGTCTTAAACTCATTATTTATAACTACAGCCGGCACGCCGCGAAAAGCATATTGAACTGTCATCACTCGAGCATCACTCACCTTATCAACTACATCCTGTGCATTAAATTCACGCATGAAGACATCCTGACTTACACCATACTTTAGATAAAACTTTGAAAGAGTATAGGCATTCAAATACACCTCTTTATCTTCATGTATTGACTTAAATAAAGCATCATGCGTTTTATCCAGGACCTTTAGTTTTTCAGCCACATAATATGCTTTTGCCAATGGCACCCAGCTAGCTGAAATAACGGCAGGGACCCGTGTAAAGTTAACTTTATCTTTATTCTTTTCAACCCAGTCAGCCAGTTTTGAATCAAGCTCAAAACAGGGCTTACATGAATACAGAAAGAATTCTGTTACTTCAATCTTCTTTTGTCCGGCTGACTTCTTAATATCGCCAGAAGCCACTCGCTTATAATTTAAATTTTCAGTAAATTTTTCACCGGCCAATGCTGTAACACAAAGCCCCGCCAAAACCACTGCCATTACATTTCTCAGTAAAAACCTGAACTTCATTTATTACTCTCCAATATAAATATTATTTTTTTACACATAATTTTGCTTTTCTTCAACGATTAATTGCTGACCTTTGTGCAATCTGTTTTTTAACCATATATAGTATATTACCGGAATCAAAATCATTGAAACTAATGGTGCCGTAATCATTCCGCCAATCATTGGCGCTGCGATTCTTTGCATTACATCTGAGCCTGCACCTGAGCCAATCATTATCGGCAATAAACCAGCAATAATAACGGCAGCCGTCATCGCTTTTGGCCGCACTCTTAATACCGCACCATCAACAACAGACACAATTAATTCTTCATTGGTTTTTGGATTATGGCGCTTAATGGCTTCTTTTAAATATACCAGCATAATCACACCAAACTCTGTTGCAACACCGGCTAATGCAATGAAGCCAACCGCTACTGCAACCGACATATGATAACCCAATGCATACAACAACCAGATTCCACCAACTAACGCCAGCGGCACTGATATCATAACGATGACAGATTCAGTAATACTTCTAAAACTCAAATACAATAATAACAGGATAATAAATAATGTTATCGGGATGATAGTTTGCATACGCTTTTCAGCTCTCTGCATATACTGATATTGACCTGCCCAACTTAAACTATATCCGGCAGGTAACACCAATTGTTCTTTTAATACGCGTTTTGCATTTTCGACATAGCCGCCGATGTCACCCTGTTTATTTGTTATGTACACCCATGCATTCATTCTTGCATTCTCGCTTTTAATAACCGGAGGGCCATCGACGATAGATATTTCGGCCAGATCCTGTAATTGCACATGGGTATCTTCTGTTGCAACAAGCTGAAGCTCTTTAAGTTTAGTAATCGAGTTTCTCATTTCCTGTGGATAACGTAAATTGACTTTATATCGCTGCCGGCCTTCAACTGTTGTTGTAAGATCCATTCCACCAATAGCAATACTTGCCGCTTCCTGAATATCATCTAAACCCAGACCATAATGTGCTGCCGAGTCGCGGTCGATATCAATATCTATATATCGGCCACCAACTGCACGTTCTGAATATACGGTTTTTGTATCCTTCAGATTTCTGATAATTGATTCGACGTCTTTACCCACACGTTCTATTACCTTTAAATCCGGTCCCGATATTTTTAACCCTATCGGTGTATTTATTCCCGTAGACTGCATATCTATTCGCGTACGAATTGGCATTAACCATGCATTATGCAAACTCGGTATTTTAACTCTTTGATCAAGCTCCTGCTTTAATTTATCCATTGTCATTCCCTCACGCCATTGATCGCGAGGCTTAAGCTGAATCGTTGTTTCTAACATTGTTAATGGTGCAGGGTCTGTTGCTGTTTCAGCCCGTCCCACTTTACCAAACACCTGCTTAACTTCGGGCACTGTTTTAATTAAACGATCTGTCTGTTGCAATAATTCGCGTGCTTTACCCACTGATATACCGGGTAAAGTCGTTGGCATATAAAGTAAATCGCCTTCATCCAGCTCAGGCATAAACTCTTTTCCTGTCTGTGAATATGGCCATATAGCTGAGAGCATTAAAATCACTGTAAACAGTAACGTTGCTTTCGGCTGTCTTAATGCTGTATTAATTACCGGTGTATATATTCGAACAAAGAATTGGCTTAAAACATTATCTTTTTCCTTACGAATGTGTCCTTTAATAAGGTACGCCATTAATGCGGGAACTAATGTTATTGATAACCCTGCTGCAATTGCCATCGCATATGTTTTTGTATAGGCCAAAGGCAAAAACAACCTGGCTTCCTGTGCTTCTAATGTAAAAATAGGTAAGAAACTAAATGTAATGATGAGTAATGAAAAGAACAGAGGTGTACCGACTTCTTTCGCTGCATTATAAACCGCTTTTATACGTGCAGATTGATCCATCTCTCCTTCTCGCTCTCTACGCTCTATATGTTTATGAACGTTTTCTATCATTACGATACTGGCATCTACCATGGCTCCAATCGCAATCGCAATACCACCTAATGACATAATATTTGCATTAATTCCCTGTAAACGCATAACAGCGAATGCAACCAGAATACTAACCGGTAAACTAATTAAAATAACAACCGAGGATCTAAAGTGCATTAGAAATAACGCACACACCAGAATGACAACCAGTAACTCTTCAATTAAACGATGACTCAA
Source organism: uncultured Thiotrichaceae bacterium (assembly GCA_964531165.1). Classification (GTDB taxonomy): domain Bacteria; phylum Pseudomonadota; class Gammaproteobacteria; order SZUA-229; family SZUA-229; genus SZUA-229. Next base: position 17,187 of record CAZHEA010000034.1, on the reverse strand, counting down.
GGTATCAACACCTCGATTAATCAAACCCGAGCGATCATAGGTTTCTATAATCTCTACACCTTTAGGCAGGCTTGCTTTTAATTCATCTATTTTTTCTTTTACTGCGTTTATTGTGGCTAACGCGTTGCTGCCTGAACGCATAACAACTATCCCACCAACAACTTCGCCTTCACCATTAAGATCAGCAACACCACGACGCATTGCGGGGCCAACTCTGATATCCTTCGCCACATCTTCCAGCAATACAGAGGTAATTGAAGTACGCCTTCTTATCGTCGGCACACTCACTAGCTTAAGGTCATCTATATCACTTAGGTAACCTTTTATGCGAACCATATATTCAGCTTCGGCCATTTCCAGAACAGACCCGCCGACTTCCTGGTTCGAGCCTTCTATGGCTCGCTTTACACTATTAAGTGTCAGGTAATACCCCCGCAATCGATTGGGATCAACAATGACCTGATACTGCTTTACCATACCACCAATAGTTGCCACTTCAGCAACGCCTGGCACAGTCTGTAATTCATACTTTATCAACCAGTCCTGCAAGGTTCGCAACTCAGCCAGGTCATGCTGACCTGTCCTGTCTAAAACTGCATATTGATAGATCCAGCCAACACCTGTTGCATCAGGCCCCAATTTAGGTTCAGCATTTTTCGGCAGTTGATCTGTAACCTGATTTAAATATTCAAGGACACGTGATCTGGCCCAATACAAATCGGTATCATCCGAAAATATTATATAAACAAATGAATCACCAAAAAACGAATAACCTCTTACCGTTTTAGCTCCGGGTACTGACAACATCGCAGTTGATAATGGATAGGTAATTTGATCTTCGACAACCTGAGGAGACTGTCCGGGAAAACTGGTACGCACAATGACCTGCACATCTGATAAATCAGGTATTGCATCTAATGAAATAGTTTTAACCGAATAACCGCCCCATAAACTAAGCAATATTGTTGCTAACAAAATTAACAGGCGATTATTAATAGACCAGCGGATGATACTTGCAATCATAATGGCAAGCCCTTACATTGATTCATCATTAGACTGTTCTTTCTTTGATGGCTTTATTGCTGTCATTCTATTTAGCTCAGACAACAAATTACTTTCTGAATCAATTAAAAACTGACCTGATACAACCACTTCACAACCCGGATCTATACCCGAAATTATTTCAATTTTTCCATTCGATTCTTCGCCTGTTTGTATTTCAACAGGCTGATATGTGTTGTCATCCAGAACATGAATAAGCCGGTCACCCTGCTCTGTCCTTATCACCGCATCTCTGGGTACAGTGATAACATTATGCTTGGTTTTGCCTTCAATAATAATCCGGGCAAAAGTGCTTTGTGTCATACCTTTAAAATTTGTTTTAAATTTCAAACGTGTTTCTAATGCACGTGTAGTGTAACCAACAGGCTCATCTACTCGATCAACCACACCATAAAAAACTTTGCCGGGTAAATTTCTTAGTTGCATACTGGCTGGCTGGTCTTCTTTTACCAAATCCCACTGCCGCTCAAATATTTCTGCCGTTACTTCTATAACCTGATAATCACCGCCTAAATTAAACACGGTATATGATGATGTTATTTTCTCTCCGGCCTTTCCTCTACGTGAAAAAATATAACCATCTTCTTTTGCATATATCATCACCGGTAAAACAGCTTCTTCACCCTGCTGTAGTTTAGCCACCTGCTCTGCATCAAGCCCCATAGAAACAAGTTCAGGAATCATCGTACTGGCTATGGCTTTTTTACCACTCATAAAAGCTAACTGAAATTCTTTTTGTTTGCTGAATAAATCCTCTGATGAAATGGAGAACAGAAATTCATCCTGCTTAACTGTATCACCCGCATACTTATCAACCATATTTATGATCGTGCCATTAATAGGCGATATAACACGGCTACGCGCCATAGGGTCAACACGGGTTATTTTACCAATCGTTTCGATCGTATGTGTCAGGTCACCGCGTTCAACTATTGCCGTCTTAACACCTAAGTTATGCGCAATAGCCGGCGTTATTCTGACTTCAGGATATGGTTCATTATTATCTGAATGTTCTGCTGATTTATTCAGCACCAGATCCATGCCACATACAGGGCAGCTATCAGCTTCATGAGAAACAATATGTGAATGCATTGGGCATACATAAGTACTCGCTTCAACCTGCGCTACTGAATTTAGTTCAGCGTCATCTGCATCGTCATCAATATATTGAAAAATCAAGAAACTTGAAATAATGACGGCTAAAAATATAAAAATCAGTTTCTTTTGCATTACACTCTACTCTTTTCTAACTCAGGACGATTCGTACATCACCTGATTATTCGTTTAACTTTAAATGATAAATTTCTGGCCAGTTTTTTCCTGTCACCAGTAAAACTTTATTTTCAACATCATAAGCAATACCATTCAATACTGATGATTCACTTAGTCTTCTATTTGCAGGATACAGGGAAGATAAATCCAGCCACGCTTCTACATTAAATTTTAACGGATCGATCACGGCTATACAGTCTGTTGGCCAGATATTAGCGTAAATCATACCGTTAATGTATTCCATTTCATTAACGCCCTGTAACTCAACACCACTTACCATCACTTTGGCTCTGCTTATATGCTGATGATTATTTGCCGACACTCGCTGCAGCTCTGCCGTGCCATCACTTATTATCAATTCTTCCCCCAGACTGACTACACCCCAGCCATCACCAGAAAAACTAAATTTATCTACCTCTTTCAGGTCCTGTATATCATAAATAAAAGCTACGTTCTTTTTTAAGGTCAATTGCACCAATTGATTATTTGAAACAGCTAAACCCTCTGCAAAATACTCGTCAGCTACTTTTTTAAATTTAATTAATTTACCTGTTTCCAACTCCAGTTTTCTCAATTCAGAAAACCCTAAACCACCCGTGCTTTCATAGATATATCCATTATAGTAACTAAGCCCCTGCGTATATGATTTTACATCATGAGGTGTGGTTTTTATTAATCTAAATTCAATATTAACTATATCTGTTATATTGGGTCGCCTTGATTCATTTTTTAGCGCATTGAATTCACCTGGAAAATATCTTGTATTTCGTAATTTGTTTCTGTATTTTTTTTGTTTATCTTGAATAGCGCCAATTGAGCAGTCTGCGCTCTCAAACACCAATTCATTATCGCTCTGAGGTTGTTGATTTGCTGACACAATGCCTGCGCACATTAAACCGGTAAAATAAAATAAGGCCTTTTGTTTTGCAAAAGGCCTTATTTTGTTACTACTATCTTTTACTGTCTTGTTCATCACACTATTATAACTAAAAATTTATTTAGTTGTACCAGGCAGGCTCTCAAAGACCAACATGAGAACCTGCCCAATATTTTAGTGTAGTGAGTAAACAGCTACATCATGATGTAATGGATCAAACTGATATATCTTCAAGCGACGACTTGGCTCAAAGTTATACTCGATTTGAACTTTATGCTGACTTGGCTGGTTAGCTGTCATTGCACCATATGGAGGAACGATAATTGCACCCCATGGTCCGCCAGCATTAGGCCATGCATGATGACGACCGAAGGTGAAGAAACAACCTGAACCAAACTGCTGAGCAGCATTATCATTAATTGTTCCATCTTCAGTTAAACCACGTGGTGAAGATCGTAGAAACTCTTCCATACCGCCTGAGTTCATTGGGAACACACGGTCATTGGTTACTACAGTCGCACCGGCAACAACCGTTTCTACAGTATCACCATTTAATACTTCAACAGATCCTAAGCCATCAGGTACTACTGCTAATGCCTGCTTGCCTGTATTTGTTGTTGTATCTAACAGTACATCATCAACAAGCTGAGTTCGGCTACCTAAAATAGTCGTTTGCCCTGTATGCGGATGCAATGCTAAAGCGGTTGTTGGATCAGTATCCTGATACTGATTTTCCCAGCCACGTGAGCCACCAAAGTCAACGTTCATGTAACCATGAGGAAAATGATCACCATTCAGTAACGTTACATTATAGATATAAGGACGTTTGTTCCAGTCATGTGCACAACCGTTACATATTCCCTTAAACGCTGCAGGACCCTGACCACTGTCATCACCTGAATCACCGGTACCCGTATCACCCTGCTTACTTCCATAAATAGTATTATTTACGAATAACAGTGTAATCGTCGCAGTCGGATCAGCCGTAACTCCGGCTGGTAATTTCGTACGATCCTGCCAGTCAAGCCATGCTTCTCTAAGGTTTACAGCAGTACCCGCAATAACAGCTGGAGGTGTTACTGGAACCTGATCTTCAGTCGTTGTTGAACCTGTATTTTGATATGCTTTCAACAGATTCCACATGCGTTTTGCAGGAGACAAATCACCAATCATTGAAATCGCTGCTACTTTCTGAGACTCACCACCCATTGGGTTGATACCAAACACGTCTACTTCATGAGCAACCAGTGTTTTACCACCCGCTAACTTAAGTGCATTTTCCATAACCTGTACTCTTGGTGGATGTATTCTCCAGCCCCAAGTATAAGTTAAGTTAAAGTACTTACCCTGTGTTTCTTTAATTTTCACAGTATAGCGATTACCTTCTTCCAGCATTGGGAAGTAGGACTGGTCCATTGAAGCATGGAATGGGCCACGACTACCATTAGGTGCAACGTCAAAGTTCATAACCATGGGTGAGAAGTCTTCCATACCACCACTTAAGATATTCACATTGTAGGTTACCGTCCAGGGAACATTCTGCACAGCAGAAGGGTCAACTAATGCTACGTTAGATTCGATATGCTGATCCCAATAAATCATATCAACATTTACATTACCACCAATCTTAACGCCATCTTCATTATAAATTGGCTCTACAACACCAATTTTATTAGGACCGTTGTAATGAAGCATCGGGAAACCACTGTAGGCTTTACCTGGAATATAATTACCTTCCAGTATATCTAAACCCATTTGAACAGCATCCTGATCCACACTACCACCAGCTTCAGCGACAGTTAAAATATCGATAACCTTACGTAATGCCTGACTAGGATTCTCTTCATCTATAGCCGTTTTAATGACCTGACCATCATGCAACATGTACGTGCTGTCACCTAATGCCGATGGCTGGGTGTTTTCCATTTCGTTACCGAGGAAGTCATACAGGTTACTGTTTACTGTATTCAGGAAGTTACTTCCCGGAGGCTCATCAAATGGAGACTGTGCAGCAAACTGACCTTCTGGAGTAACAACCAATGTTTCAACCGGAACAGGATCACCACCTGCCACAGGAACAGCCGTGGCAATCGTAGATTGAGCCGAACCAAAGAAAGTCGAACCGCCACCTGGATGAGGCTGAGGACAAGGATGACCAACCCAACCGGTAAATGTTCCTGGATTTGCACCATTAGGTGGAAACCAGACATTTTCGGTTAAAGTACAGTTACCGGGCGCTTCAACACCCGCATCATTAAGATTTTTACCGACAAATGCCGGTGCCGGATCATCAAAGTTAGCACCGTCTTTACCATCGACACCATTTATACCATCATCACCGTCACAGGCTGCTAATAAAACAGCTGCTGACAGTAACGACACCGCTTTTAAATATTTAATTGAATTTGTTTTCATTATTATTTTTTCCCCTTAAACACTGTGCATGTCAACTAAGAATGGCTTGTGATGCTTACCAGTACTTAGTCGTGCAACCGCTTCAGCAATATACAAAGGATGCTGACGACTTGCTTTTGTCATCCAGCGACCTGTTTTTTCATTGCCAACCCAGGACAAACCATTGATTCGTCCGCGAATACCAAAGCCATTTAAAATGCCTCGAATATCATCAGGGTTACCCGTTAAAAACTGCCATTTTGCTCCATGAGCATCAGCCAATTCTTTCAGGCTTTCAGGGGTATCGTGATACGGGTCTGTTGAGATCGTGTAAATAAAAACATCTTTACCTAGACGATCACCGATCATGTCCTGCACTTTTACCGTATTTTTTATAATCGGATAATGCTCTTCACCACGAACGGAAGTGAAATTAATCAGGACAATTTTGTCATGAATTAATTCTTCATAAAACCACGCTTTCTTTTTGTTTTGATCCGTTACAATCGCCTGTGGAAAACGATGTGCAGTTGGACCGGTAATGCCACGCGGGCATGCTTTAAAGCCACTGTTTTTATCTGTTGCAGCCGCAGCCACTCCAGATACAGCAATTGACGGTATCGCAACAGCCATTGACGCTAAAAATTTTCTTCTATCTTTCATTAGTTACTCCTAACAATTCATATGTAGTTTTGCTGGTTATCGTCCTGCCTAGCCCGGAGTAATATCCCAGCGCAGCATCATTGCGTTATCTTCATGCACATTGTTGTGGCAATGAATGACATAACGACCGATAAAATCATCAAAACGATAGAACACTTTAACTACATCGTTAGGACCTAATGTCATAACGTCTTTTCTAGCTTTAAGAACACCGGTTGGTGCTTTACCATTCCATTCCAGAATTTGACATTCTTCGAAATGAACATGACATGGATGTGCCCATGAGCTACCCGCATTACGGAAAGTCCAGACTTCAGCTGTACCCTGCTTAGGTGCTGCAGAAATAATAGAAGGATCCATGAATTGACCATTCACTGTCCATAAGCCCATATCATGATCGAATATCCATTCGCGATGAATCAGGTTATCTGTACCATCTAAAACATCTTGCGGAATAGCCGGTAATGGACGTAGATTTGCAGGCACCTGACTGACATCAGCATCAGGCGATGCAATCACTTCAAACTGCATAACCCGCATACGATCCTGACCGTTTAAACGCCGACCAGTTGGACCCTGGCCATTATCCTGCTCAGCCAGATTTAACATTTCAATCTTGTCACCTACATTGTACTGAGAGAAATCAATGATCACGTCATTACGATTTGCAGGACCAACAATAACACTGGTTGCTGTTGTGAAAGGCACTTCTAATAAGTTACCGTCATTCGCAATAATAGTGAACGTTTCAGCCGTATCACTGGCAACAGTAGAGTTGCCCGTGCCGCTTAAGGTTTGAAAGAAGCCCAACTCATAAAAACGTGAAGGACCACCATCATAAATACGGAAACGATATTTACGCGCTTCAACCTTCATGAAAGGCTGAACTTTACGGTTAACCGTAATTAAATCGCCCAGATGACCATCAGTATCAAATACGTTATACGTCGGGTTACCGACTGCATCAAAACGCACATCATGCAATATCATAGATACGTCATAACCTAATGAACCACCGTCACTATTACCACTACCATCAACGGTGTTACCAAATTGCATGTTACCTGGCAGTTGCAGGTTAGTACCATCATTTAGTGTTTCGTCACCCGCATCGATGTCATCATAAAAGATAGCCATACCTGACAAACCGGCATATACATTTGTGGCAGTAAAGTCGATCATATGATCGTGATACCAGAGACTACCTAAAGCTTCGTTCGAGTCATCACGCGCATAGTACATTGCATAATGATGCTCCCAGAATTCACCTGGCATAGCGAAATCCATCGGATAACCATCACTCTCAGATGCGGTGTGGGCATTATGTAAATGTGTTGAAATTGCGGGATAACCAACCGGCATTACTACATCGTCAGCTATTGGCAGGTCATTGTGACGACGCACAAATGCAGGATTTCCGTAACGCGCAACCAGAGTTGGACCCGGCGTCGTATACTCAGGTGAAGCACCATCGGCTTCACCACCGCTGTACATCCAGGCAACTGAACCTGCACCTGCACCACCAAAACCCATATCAGGTGTCAGTGCAGACAAATCATCATGGTAGTTCCATGCACCTTCAGAAATATGCTGCTCATGTTTGGCATTGGTTACCTGGAACTCGTCATAACGTTGGTGACGCTCAGGATCAATCGGTCCACCGGTCATATTAGCTTCTGTTTTATCCGCCAACTTCGGTGGAATAAACATGGGCATTGTATATGCTGTTACTGCCGGACTATCCGGCTCAGAACCCCCACTTGTTCCATCGGCGCCGGTACTTCTCACACCTGTTGGACGACAGAGCTGCGCGTTAGCTACTCCACCGAAAACAGCCGGTACACTTAATAATGCACTTGCCTTAAGAAATTTACGTCTTTTTATCATACTGCCTCCTGAATATTCCAGTTAATAATTTTTAGTTTTTGTAATAAGCAATTTATTAAGGAATGCAAAAGGCATGCAAGCCAGCAACCTTAAAAATAAACAAATTTTCGCGACGGGAACCAGCTAGCTGAATTAAAAAATCAGTCATTGCTAATATTGAATTTTTGATAAGTATTTGAATCTGATCTACAGAAAATAATGAGAACAATTTCAAATACACCATCTAAAAAATATTATTTTTTGATAAGTATTTGAGTCTGAACCACGTAAGAAAATGAGAACACGCCAAACACGCCATCTTAAAAATAATGCTCCTGCACACTAGTACTTAAGTATTAAAAGCATCTCCTATGCCTAATTCTTCTATTTTATACATGCTTATATCTGCATGCTCCGAATTATATTAGTATAGTTTTTTCAAAAACAACAGATTTCATTAAAGTATTTTATTAAAAACAATAATACAAACGTCTAACTAATTTTATTTAAACACCAGACTCATACCTGTCTACAATAAAACTTATAATCCACGTTACACCAATTTAAACTATTTGGATGTAACTATTGTTACACTCAATAAAAAACTGAGCAAAACACTAAAAACTGAACGTTTACAAGATGTTTAAAGTGTAAATTAAAGATAAAGCACAGACATAGAACATACTGTATTAAGACGCTATACCTGGCCAATAACTTGCTGCCTATCAGTAATATTCAGCCACCGACTTCGGCAAACTAAACATTCAAACGTAAACTACGACTCGATTCACCACAACTTCTTGCGCATGCAGATATATAGTTTATTGTCCATACAGCTACAATCTGCCCCTACCCCCCTTCCATAATAAAACCCGAATGATTTTCTGAGCAAGCCTGATGCATCGACACATAGCCCGGAGGTTAATCGAACACAACGGCGACTAGCACACATCAATTAACCAGTCTTAAGAAAATAGCAATGCCAGCTGTTCGGGGAAGGGATGAGGAAAACTTAATTTTTCATTTCAGCTATTTGGTTTTATTCCATCTGTTTTTAGATAAACACACATAACTCACCTATACTTGATGTGTTTCAACCTCCGCTATCAGCCCTCTTGAACAATAAAGATTCAAGGCTCAGTATGCATTAAATAGTGTATATTTTATGAGCAGTTCATATGACAAAGCAGCACCTTCAACATGAGTTAGCAAAAGCACAGGCCGAAATCGCCCGTTTAAAGCAATCACAACAATGCAAACCGTCGCCTGAAGAATCATCGTTTCGTGCCATCCTCGATGCATCCCCTGTACCTCAGGTATTAAACGATGATGCACAAAAAATCATTTATGTTAACCCGGCTTTTGTCAGCACCTATGGCTACACCTTAAGCGACATCCCCACTCTGGATGAATGGTCATTACTGGCATACGCAGACATAAATTATCGACAGACAATCCATCAAACATGGCAACAACACAAGATAATTTCTGCACAGGAAAACCAGCCCTTTATTCCGCTTGAAGTCATCATTCGCTGTAAGGATGGCACAGATAAAACGGTAATAACCGCGGCAAACTCTTTGGCCGATTTATTTCAGGGCATACACCTGATAACCTTATATGATGTCAGTAAAATCAAAAGCACCGAAGTCGAACTAAACCAAACAGTTGCACTACTTGAGAATGTCATCAACTCAACACCCGACCTGATAGCCGTAAAAAATCAGCAATTGCAAACCATATTATGCAATCAGGCTTATGCGCGAGCCGTAGGTAAGAAGCGTGAAGAGATGTACGGGAAGACTGACATAGAAAACGGCTGGGATCCGGAGCTGGTCAATGGCAATGCCGACAAAGGTATTCGCGGCTTTAAGCATGATGATCTGGATGCGTTAAGCGGTATTGATATACACAACCCTTATGATCCGGCCAATATCGAAGGCCAGATTCGTATTTTCGATACCCACAAATTACCTTTAAAAAACACCACCGATGAAATCATCGGCATGCTGCTTTTTGCCCGTGATGTTAGTGAACGTAATGAAGCCCAAAACAAATTACAGGATAGCGAACAGCGCTTTCGCTCCATCTTTGAGGGCATCGAAAACATTGCAGTACAGGGTTACGATCAGGAACGTCGAGTTATTTTCTGGAATCCCGCCAGCACAGCACTGTACGGTTATAGCGAAGAAGAAGCACTTGGCCAAAAGCTTGAAGACCTGATTATTCCGCAGCAAATAAAAAACGATGTAATTACAGCTGTCGACAACTGGATACAAAATGACATCACTATTCCAACCAGTGAATTACTATTACAAAATAAGCAGGGAGAGAGCATACCCGTTTACTCGAGCCATACCGTACAACGATATGCTAATGGCGAAATAGAGCTTTACTGCTTTGATGTTAGTATCGCTGAGCTTAGACACACTCAGGAAGCACTTGAAGAAGTTAACCTTGAACTTGATGCAACCCTTAGGGCTATCCCCGATCTTTTATTTGAATTAAATGAAGACGGACAGTACATCAATGTGTGGGCCAGAGACGAAACCTTATTACCCGCCGAAAAAAAATCGCTTATAGGCCATACGATTGCTGAAAAATTTCCAGCAGATGCTGCCGACATCATTATGCAGGCATTACATGAGACTGCTGAAAATGGCTATTCGCATGGGCGCATAATATCCCTGACATTACCAACAGGTAAGCTATGGTTTGAACTGTCAGTTGCCAGCAAACCAAATCGCAACGCCAATAAAACATTTATTGTTCTGTCTCGAGATATAACTGAACGCATAAACACAGAAGAACAGTTACGCCGCAGCCAGAAAATGGATGCACTGGGCAAACTCACCGGCGGCATTGCCCATGACTTTAATAATATGCTCGGCGTAATATTGGGTTATAGCGACCTGCTACAAGAAAAAACCAACAACGATTCACAGTCCAGCAACTACGTAGAACAAATAATAACCGCGGCTAATCGCGCCCATACACTAACGTCAAAATTACTGGCATTCTCCCGCAAACAACCCACTGAAATGAAACCGTGGAATATCAATAACATTTTACAGGAAGATTGTCACATGCTTGAAAAAGTACTGACTGCAGTTGTTACGTTAAAATTAAATTTGCAGCCAGACCTGCAATTCACCTGCATAGACCGGGACACTTTTAGCGATGCTCTTTTAAATATATGTATTAATGCGATGCATGCCATGCCACAGGGCGGGCACCTGAATATCACCACAAAAAATATAACTATCACGGAAATTTATGCACAAACACTGACTATTTCTGCTGGAAACTATATTCAAATTAGCATCGCCGATACGGGCACAGGTATGACAGCGGAAGTCAAAGAACAAATTTTCGAACCTTTCTTCACCACCAAAGACAGCAAAGGCACCGGTCTCGGCCTGAGTCAGGTTTATGGTTTTGTGAAACAGTCAGGAGGCGACATTCAGGTTTATTCCGAGGAAGACAAGGGCACGCAACTGGTTATTTTACTACCAAGAGTTGAACTCACAACTAACGCCCGCACTAAACAAACAGATAAAAAAAGCGCACCTCATTCGACCTCTGCAGAAACGATTTTAATTGTCGATGATGAACCCGCTCTACGTGAGCTCACCGGTGAAATACTGGAACAACAGGGCTATAAAACCATTCATGCCGAAGACGCAAACAGCGCGCTCAATATCCTTGCTAAAGAAAACATAAGCCTGCTGCTAACCGATGTCATCATGCCGGGCATGAATGGTTATCAGCTGGCCTCTCAGGTTAGAAAAAAATACCCGTCTATAAAAATTATTATTGCCAGCGGTTACAATGACGAAGCCAATTTACATAATTCCACAAACTTGAGTTACCAGTACCTTGACAAGCCTTTTCGATCTGAAGACTTATTAAACACCATTCGTTCACAACTTGAGTAATTAATCGGCCAAGACGATATACAATAATGAACGGCTTCGAGGAAAAACCGGATAGATATATCCTGCAAAATTTTCAATAACGTAGGTCATCAATATAAAGCTGATACAGTTTAGGCTCCATAATCGTATTAACCGGCGTTGACACCTTAGCCATATCTTTACTAAATACCTTAGACGCCATAACCGTTTCATCAGTAATAGAGCGTGTCGGCACTTTAATATTAATTTTATCAGGAAATGGCTTATTATTTTTTGCCATATTAAAACCCCAGATTCCAAAAGACGGCAACGAAGCATGGTAGCTTGAGGTGTGATCAAAAACCGAAGCTAATGTATTTTCAATACACCAAAAAACCCGACGCGTATAAAATGGCGACGAGCTTTGGGTAATGAGAATACCCTCTGGTGCCATACGCCGCTTAATCATGGTATAAAATTCTCGCGAATAAAGCTTGTTAATCGCTTCATTATGCGGATCCGGCATATCAATAATCACCCGGTCATACAAGATACCCGGTTGATTAATAAAACTGAATGCATCCTGACTAAATGTGGTTAATTTTTCCGATGACAGACTTTCTTTATTGAGCCGCGTCAAAATGGGCAGCTCACTTGAAATACGCACCATTTCCGGATCGATATCTACCAGATGAATAATCTCCACATCATTATATTTAAGAATTTCTCTCGCGGCCAGACCATCTCCACCACCTAAAATCAACACTTTTCCCCGTGATCCATCGATCGATAAAACCGGATGCACCAGATTCTCATGATAGCGAAATTCATCGCGCGAAGAAAACTGGATGTGACCATCAATATAAAGTCGCTGCTCACGTGTAGTCGTTGATCGGGTTACCACCAGCTTCTGGTACGGCGTTTGTTTAGAGTAAATAACCTGATCAAAATATAAGTGCTTTTCCGCAAAGCGGGTGATATATGTTCCGTAAAAAATAAACGCACATAACATCACGAATATGGATAAACAGAGCACAAGCATTTGCCTGAAGTTTTTTAATTTATCGCGAAACACCACCACATTAACCAGCGCAATAAAAATATTAATTAAACCAATGGCGAACGATGACTGCACCAGACCCAACGAGGGTAACAATAGAAGTGGAAAAGCAACCGAACCAATCAACGCACCCACATAATCAAGCGACATAACATTCGCAATCGACTCTTTCATGCTGGCTTTCTGAGAAAGCAGTGTGGCTAATATGGGTATTTCCATACCGACCAATGCACCAATAACCAGAATCAAACTGTACATGACTAACTCATAGAGAATACGAGCAAAGGGAAACGTCATAAACAATAAAATACTACAGATACCGCCAACCATTGCGATCGCAATTTCAATGAGTATAAAATTACGAATATACTGATTATCAAAATATTTTGAAATTAGAGAACCAACCCCCATCGCAAACATAAAAAAACCAATAGTCAGTGAGAACTGATAAACACTATTGCCTAGTAAATAGCTGGAAACTGTACCAATAATTAATTCGTAAACGATTCCACAAAGTGCAACTACCATGATGGAAATAAGCAACACACCGGTTTGTTTACTGGTCAGAATATCGTCATCTAAAGGGCTGTTTGTGCTTTGACTCATGCTTCTACTTTGTTATGAATTGGTTGAACCGGAATTTTGTTCTGAAATTTTATACTGAAAATTTAGTCAGGCTGTAAACACAACTGGCTCAAAGTAATAACTTTGAGCCAGTTTAACAGTGCTAATTAACGCCTTCAATAAATGCAGACAAACTACTTACCTTTTGAGTGACTTCCAGAACCCGCTCTTGCACGCGCATTGGCGGCTGCCTGTTTAGATGACACGGTTTTTTTGTTTGCCAGTGATTTGGAAGAAACACCCGCAGCACTTTGACGACTTAGCATGCTGCCAATTAAATAACCTGCCAGCAAAGAGGTACCACTGAAGCTGTGATCATTTACCGCACCACTTCGACTGGATGCAATAATGCGGGCTTTTTCACCATCTATCTCAATTTTAAATAAAAGCGACTCACCTTCATCATAATCATTATTCAAATTAGCGTCATCATAAGCGAGTAATGAGGCATCGTTTTGCGGCATAACGCCGATAGTGCCGTCATAAATAACCGGCTGTGCTTTATTGTAATCTGTTGCTAAATCTTCAGCAAACCCTAAAAATGCCTGATCAGCATCCGGCTCACCCTGTGCAGAATCAAGCTTTTTCTGATAGGTATAGAGCGTATCAACCGTAACATCGAGTACCCGGTTAAGATCTATATCATCTTCAACATAGTTATCTTCACCACCTCTATCCGAAAAATAAATACCCCCGATAACTGCCGCGATGACGACATACTTAACGATGCTAAATGCTTTCATATTCAAACCTTCCTGTTAGTTTATTATTATATTAAATGTTGTTCAGATCGTGAGTGAAATGAAACTCATGCACGCCCGGTTCATAGTAATCCGATAAACAGCCAACAAATTTAAACCCCGCCTTTTGCAGCGGTTCATGAATTAAAGGCAAATTTGAGGGAAAAGTCAAAAATATTTTACGTCCACCATTTTCTTTCACCGATTGCAAACCGGTATTCAGATCCAATACGCTGAAATTACGTTTGCCAAACATCTTTTTGGTTTTATTAACCACCCAGCTAAACGTATAGGCACCGTCAGTTTCAGCTATTTCATGTAAACCATCAAAGCGTATAATGGGTTTTTCATCCTCAACACTCACCTCTTCAGATTCATCATCAGCTTGCAGATTAAGCCCGAGTATATGCTGATTTTCACCTTCATCATAAAAATCCAGACTAACCACTTCTTCGCTAAAGCCAAGCGAGGCATACAAATCAAATGCACGTTGATAAATTTTACCGTCATCCGGGTCTTCATAATCTGAGACTTTTACAAAAATTTTTCGTGTATTTTTATTGCGTAGCTTTTCCAGCAAATCATTCAACATTGTCTTACCCAGACCTTTCCCCCGGTAGGTTTCATCCAGATATGTCCATGACAGCCAGACGCTTGCATCCGTTGCCGGCACGTCTCGATAACCGGTTACACCGATAACATGATCATCCAGTTCGAGTACAAACTGATTATCAAAACCGTCTTCCTGATAATCTGATTCGGCAGCTTCACCATCATCTTCATCATGTGCATGAATTATTTTTAATACCTTGCTTAAATCACCCAGGCACATCGCTCGCAGCTCAGGCATAGTTTTTTTCCTCATTGCTCCGTTATCTTTTTTTAATCATTTTTCGCTGTATTAATAGAGACGAAAATGCCAGTAAAACCCCACTAAATAGTCCACCCAGATGCGCATAGTTAGCAAGTTTACCAAACATGCCGATCGCAGACAGGGGGATCATAGCTATTAATAAAATCGCAATCACCGGGTCGAAACGGTAATGCGCTTTGCCACCGAATTTATACAGTATCCAGAGATAGCCCATCAAAGCATAAACCACGCCGGATAAGCCACCAAACTTCGCTCCCATCAACCACCACTGACACAGATTAGCACAGGCGGCTGAAATGACCGTCACCAGTAAAAGCTCCCACCGGGATTCACGCTCTATTTTTGATGCAAACAACCACCATAAATAGAGATTGGTGATTAGATGTAATGCGGTGTAATGAACAAATGTTGGTGTCCATAAACGCCATAAAGAAAACGGCTGAATCAATTCAATCAGGGTGTCGGGCATAAACCAGTTTGAAATCGCCGCCAGATTATACTGGCTTAATATCACGTAGGGTATGCAGCTAATAACCATGATTAACCACACCAGCGGCCGCTGGTTTATATCACTGATTAATACATTCATTTATGATCTACTGTCGATTCGATGGATCGTTCCACACATCTGCCGGATCCTTACTTTTTTTCCAGCCATGGTGCGGGTGCTTCACCAGCAACTCATCATCTTTCATCACCAGCACCAGCAATGCCCCGCCAACAAAACCACCAATATGTGCCCAGAAAGCCACGCCTCCACCGGTAGCCGACATCGATGAAACACCACCAATCACCTGCACCACAATCCAGTAACCAAGCATCGCGATAGCCGGCACTCTGAACACCATAATAAAAACCAGCAAACGTACCTTAGCCCGTGGATATAAAACAATATAAGCCCCCATGACGCCACCAATAGCCCCCGAAGCGCCCACCATCGGTAATATCGAATCCGGATTACTCACAACCTGCGCCGCCGCGGCACACAACCCGCTAAGTAAATAGAAAATAGCAAACCGCACCGAGCCCATGGAGTCTTCGATATTGTCACCAAACACCCACAAAAATAACATATTACCAAGTATGTGCGCCCAGCTGCCATGCATAAACATCGAACTAAAAACCCCCAGCCAACCTGACCGACTGGCCACACCACACACCTCAGAGCTTGCATCAAATTCAAAGGCAGAAAAAAGATCTGCCGGAATCAGGCCGTAATAACACACAGATGCATGCAGCTGCTCAGCAGACCCCATACCCTGAAGTAAAAACCAGGACAATGCATTTAAAGCAATAATCGTGTAGGTCGCAACCGGTATATTAATCTGTGGATTATCATCACCAATTGGAATCATGAAGCTTTTCCTGCGGTGTCTGCGTTATTTTTTTAATTTCTCTTATTCGCATAATTCATTCATTTGAAATTCGTAGCATCAAGTTAAAACGATCTTCTTGAATGGTCAAGCATTGACAGTGAATCTGTGCATTAAAAATAACACAAAATTAATGACTGAATTTATCCACAACAAATTGTAGGAGCACACGATTGTTGTGTCATTAACGTTACCGCAGATAGGCAGAGAAACGAAAGCAAGCCCTGATTCTATTCGGGTTGATTCTTTTGAAATTACAGTTTGGTGACTATTACAGAAAATGTAAAAAGGGGTGGCCGAACCTGGACTAAATTTACCCGGAGTAAATTTGGGCATGGTACGGCTTTTGTACCATGAGCCGGAGGCCGAAGCACATGGATGTGCTGAGCAACTGAATCAGGACCTGGTTCAATTCGGGTCGATTCTTTTACAATTACAGTTTGGTGACTATTACAGAAAATGTAAAAAGGGGTGGCCGAACCTGGA
>CAZHEA010000033.1:23000-33254 GCA_964531165.1 uncultured Thiotrichaceae bacterium | reverse complement strand
AAAACCTCAGAACATAACTATAAGGTAAAAATTATGAAAAAAGTTGCAGTTATTGTATCTGCGCTTTGCATGCTAATTGCCCCTCTTGCTGGTATAGCTGCAAACCCAGATCAGGACCTGAAAGATTTCAGAAGTTACTTTACTGAAAAATTTCCGTCTGTCCCATTACAAGATTTCACCAACGGTGTTTATTCTGTAGATAAAGCCTCTCGCGAACAGTGGGAAGCATTCGAAGAATTTCCTCCATATGAAATTTACGTTGATAAAGGTGAAGACCTTTTCAACAAACCATTTAAAAATGGCAAAACCTATTCTAGCTGTTTCACAAAAGCTAAAAAAGGCATCAAGCAAAACTACCCGTTCTTCAGCAAGAAGCGTGGCGAAGTAGTAACACTTGAACTGGCTATTAATGAATGTCGTAAATTAAATGGTGAAAAACCACTGAAATGGAAGAAAGGTAAGCTGGCACATTTATCGGCTTACATTGCTTACAAATCACGCGGCCATAAAGGCAATGTAAAAATTGTTGATACACCAGAGTCTATAGCATGGTATGAGCGCGGCAAGAAGCATTTCTATGCTAAACGTGGCCAGCTGAATATGTCATGTGCAGATTGCCATTACTACAATGCAGGTAATAAAATTCGTGCAGATATCCTGAGCCCGGCTCTGGGTCATACTTCACATTTCCCTGTTTATCGTAACAAGTGGTCTCTGAAGAGTGCTTCAGGTGACGGCATGGGTACAATGCATCGTCGTTACGGCGGCTGTAACAAGCAGGTACGTGCTAAGCCATTTAAGGCGCAAAGTGAAGAGTACCGCTCACTTGAATATTTCCATACTTTCATGAGCAATGGACTGGTATTAAATGGTCCTGGCATACGTAAGTAATTTTTACTTACGTTGTCACAAAAAACCCGGTTAACGCCGGGTTTTTTTATGTCTGAAATTTGTCGATAGCAATTATCTGTTTCGAATTAACTTTGTAAATTAATTAAATAATAGCCATCAAGTACTAACAAATCGATTTAAAAAATACTCAATCAATCATTCGCACTTATTTGTGAAGCGTTATACCTTGTGCGAATAAATTCGCACCTACAGTTAAAGCACAATGAAAGAGTATTCTTTATTTTTAACTCAGTAATACCCCAGAAAAATAATCCTCAATCGATAAAAACAGAGAAATTTATAAGCTGGTATTTACTGTATATCTGATCTACTCTAGTCACCTATTTCAGGATATAAAAATGACAAATACAACTAGAAAACGACTGTAAGTTTTATGATTCTGCCGCACACAGATAATACTAAGAACAAGGGTTATAATACTTAACCCACTCATAACCTTAATAACAAACTGACAACTCAGATAGCACAACAGGCAACCCAGACTTTTATGTTACATATCCATCATAGCAACCAGCTTGAAAGCCTCACCAATAGCTTATTAGATTCTTACTCAAACGATCATCGCCATCCCTTCACCCCCCGCATCATTATTAGCGAAGCACAGTCACTTTCGCGCTGGCTTAAAAATCGGATATGTTTGCACGAAGGCATAGTTTGCCTGACTGAAACCGAACTACCTGCTGCCTGGTTATGGCAACAGGCACGACTTTCACTGAGCATGCCAAAACATGATGACCCGCTAACCCATGATCGCCTGCAATGGCGTATTTTTGCCGCCCTCGATCAGCACAGTTCTTTCTGGTCACAGCCCGAATTAAATGAAGTTTCACATTATCTGTCCGATGCCAATGATCTTAAACGCTGGCAATTGGCGGGACGCATTGCAGATGCATTCGATCGTTATCAATACTACCGCCCTGACACTATTCGCGACTGGTCTGGCGGCCAGAAAAATGACTGGCAGGCTCATTTATGGCGCTATATCACAACAGATATAGGTATCCACCGCGTTGCATTAATGGATAGTTTTTTAAGAAAACTGCATAGCGGCGAAACCACAAACTTACCCGAACGTATCGATCTGTTTGCCATTCACAACCTGCCGCCATTACTGCTGCAAGCTTTTCACGGCATTGCCCGGCACACTAACACCCACCTTTGGCTGCTGTCCCCAACGCCTGAATACTGGGCAGACCTGGCCAACCCCAGAGAAATGGCACGCAAACGCCGTGAGTCTCCTGATGAGCTGGCTTTATGGCAGGCGGGTAACCCGCTGCTAACCCAATGGGGGCGACAGGCTCAAAGTTTTCAGGATCTGCTTCTCGATGACAGCATTCAGTTACAGGATGATTCTGAACATTTCATCAACCCCGGAAACGATACCCTGCTGCATCAGATACAGTCCGATATCTTCGACGCGATTGCACCGGAAAAACCACTAGAAAAGAAAAACATCAGCAGTCAAAAACAGCTTCCCTCACTGCAGCTCCATATATGCCATAGTGCGCTGCGTGAATGCCAGGTGTTACACGATAACCTGCTACATTGTCTGCAGGAAGAGCCCGGTCTGCAGCCGGAAAACATTCTGGTTCTAGTGCCGGAAATCAGCCATTACGCGCCCTATATTGAAGCGGTATTTGGCAGTATTGCCGACAACACGCGTATTCCCTACAACATATCTGATGTTTTTCAGGCCGATGAGCACCCTTTAATTCAGGCCTTTCTCAACATTCTCAACCTGCCTGAAAGTCGCTTCAGTCAGGCTGAAGTGATAGGGCTGGCTAATATTCCACAGATACGTCAGCGCTTCGGATTAGAAGAAACGGATATGGCCGAACTGAGTGACCTGTTCAACCAGCTACGTATTTTCTGGGGACTAAATGGAGCGGATAAACAGCGATTTAACCTGCCTGAAATTGATGACAACACCTGGCACCAGGGATTTATGCGGATTATGGCAGGCTTTGCCATGGGCGATGAGAAACTGCTGGCTAATGATCCGCCCATTGCTCCTGCTCCCCGTATCGCGGCTGACAGCGCAGAACGCGCTGCACGATTTTTTGATCTGCTCGACACCCTTAGACGCTGGGCCAGTCGTTTAAGTCAGCCTGCCGAACCCGCTGAATGGGCCGAAAGAATCAGCCTCCTGCTTGAAGACATATTTGCGCCGACAGATGATGACGATGAACGCCCTGAACGCATACTCGAAACCATCAGAGACCTCAGACATGCAGAAACCGGTGGTGTAAAAAAACTCTCGCTGGAAGTCGTTCGTTATTGGCTTAACCAGAATTTAGGCACACAAGTTGAAAAAGGTCGGCTGTATAGCGGCGGTGTTACTTTCTGCGCAATGCAGCCACTGCGGGGAGTGCCATTTCGTATTATCGCTTTACTGGGCATGCAGGAAGCGGCCTATCCACGGCGCAGTTATCACAATGAATTTGACCGCATGAATGACAACTGGCAACACGGCGACCCGAACCCGGTGCAGGAAGATCGCTATCTGTTCCTCGAATCCTTACTCGCCGCCCGTGACAAATTCATTATTAGCTACACCGGACGCAACGCCAAAAATAACGATCCTCTGCAACCCTCGGTTCTGGTGCAGGAGCTACTGGACTACCTTGATGAACACTACCAGTGCAATGACGGCAGCCCAAATTCCAGATTACCCAGTGAACAGCTAACACGCGTGCATCCTTTACACCCGTTTAGTGCTGGCAATTACACCATGCAACCAACACCGGAGCAGATGGCTAATCACTGTCCGGCAACATCACATGCAGCCGGTTTTGATCGCCGCTGGTTGCAAACAGCCAAAGCCATACATCAGCATAAAAGCCCTCAACCACATGCCGGCTGGCCAACCAGCTCAATCGATGCAGCGGAACACTTTGAACGCCATATAACACCACAGGCTCTGGCGCATTTTTTCAAAAGCCCCATAAAACATTTTGTCAATAAACGTCTGCGCCTGTATCAACCGATTGACCAGGAACTGATGGAAAACGAACCATTTGAGCTTGATGGACTCGAGCAATGGCAGCTACGTAATCTGCTTCTGCAATCATGGTTACAAGACGAGGGCGACAGCAATAACACCGCCAGTCAGCTGGCTCGTGCTCAGGGTATGCTCCTGCATGGTACCCAAGGTGAAGTATTATTTGCTAAAATTCAAAGCGAATTCGAAGCCATCAAAACACAATGCATCGATAATGATATTACACCGCCACTGATCTCTGAAAACATTGATATTAATCTACAGCTGACAATTAATAAAAATCACTGGCAACTCAGCGGCCGGGTTAACGGTGTCTATTCACAACACGGTTTACTGGAAATTACTGCCAGCAAATATTCACTTACCAAACTGCTACCCCTGTGGATACGCCACCTATGCTTGCATGCCAGTGGCCATCATTCCGCCACCAGCCGCTTTATTGGGCTCGATCAAATGCGCACTCTCAAACCCGTCACAACAGATAAAGCCCGTGAACACCTTAGTAACCTGCTTGCTTTATATGAAGCCGGGCTAGTTGCACCGCTGGCCTTTTCAGATTACACATCAGCAACATTTATCGAAAAACTCAATAGTAACGGTGACGAAGAGAAGGCATTAAAAGCTGCACAAGGTAAATGGCTGGGTGGATTTAAACAACACGCTGAAGGCGATGATTTTCACAACCGGATTGTCTTACACAATCACCAGTGGCAACCAGACGAAACCATGACTGATCTGGCTCATCTCATCCTCGACCCACTGACACAAAACCTCGGACAAGAAAATGAGTAAGCCCACCAACGAACTGGATATAAACAAAATACAACCGGGGCACATCCACCTGATTGAGGCCAATGCGGGAACCGGTAAAACCTATGCGATTGCCAATCTTTTTCTGCGTTATATTCTCGAAGGAAAAAGCGTACAGGAACTATTAGTCGTTACCTTTACCCGCGATGCCACCGATGAATTACGTGGCCGTATTCGCGCCCGCCTCGCCGAAGCCCGAAAAATGCTTGACGCAGGACAGGCGCCGAAAAATGCTGATGATTTTTTTGCCTGCTTGCCCGATGAATTCCCACAAGGCGAACAACGCCAGCAGGCACTGAACAATCTGCAACTGGCGCTGCTGGAAATCAATGCCGCTGCCATTTATACCATTCACGCCTTTTGCCAGCAGACATTGACTGATATGGCCTTTAGTAGCGGACAGGCATTTGACCTGGAACAAGCCGATGACTACGACCTCAAACTGAGCGCGTTGCGGGATTGGTGGAGAAGAAAAACCTACCCGCTGAACATCGATGAGCTGCAGGAATTTCAGCAGTACCTACCCAGCTTTGACACCTTCAAACAACGCCTTGAGCCCTTGCTCAAAGCCGCCGCACCCAAACTACACCCTGCCCCACCCGATGATATTAAAGCCGCTGAAAAGCAACTTGTAACAGAAACAGAAAAACTCTCCGGGCTGTGGAAAGAGCAGGGTAATGATGCAATAACGCTTATGCTCGAACATAAAGCCCTCAGCCGGACACAAAAAAATGGTTTAAAAGCGCAAGCGCTACAACCGGTTCTTGATCAATTAAATACCTGCCTCAGCCAAATGCCACCCAAAGTACCACAACCCGGTTGGCTGTTGCTGATTGCCTATGAGCGGCTTAGTCTCAAAAAGACTGGAAAAAATAAAGAACAGTTTGATCAGCCAATATTCCATCAGGCAGAGACGCTGCTAAATGCCATCGAACACCTCAACCTGACTAATATCTATCTGCAGGATGCCCAGCAATTTGTCCGCGAGCAGCTAAAACAAACCAAGCAACGCCTTGGCCAGCTGTCATTTGATGACATGATAGAGAACCTGCACCATGCACTGATTAATGAACAGCCAACATCCACCGCTTTTGCCGACAAGCTGTGCCAGCAATATCCGGTCATTCTAGTGGATGAGTTTCAGGACACCGACTCACAACAATACGCGATTTTCAAACGCATCCATCAGTCCAGTAATGAACATACTCTGATTCTGATTGGCGACCCTAAACAGGCCATTTATGGTTTTCGCGGTGGTGATATCTTTACCTATATGCAGGCTAGAAACGAAGCCAGTCAGCACTGGAACCTGTCGGTCAACTGGCGCTCAACTGCTGAGGTTATCAATTCCATCAACACATTATTTGAAGGCCCGAACCCGTTTACCTACGCCGATATTCCCTACAATCCTTCTCTGTATCCTGAAAAAGGCAACAACAAAGCCAAGTATCTTAGCGTTGATAATCAGCAACAAACCGCCCTGCGGGTGGAAAGCATGCCGATGATTGATGGAGAGCGCATTGGCAATAAGGGCATCGCCGAAGCCCGGGTACACGAATCGGTAGCCGGGCGGATTGCTGAACTATTACAGCCCGGCAAAGCTAAGCTGGGTGACAGACCACTGCAACCCGCGGATATTGCGATTCTGGTTAACGAACACCAACAGGGCAAAGCCGTAAGAGAGGCCCTGCTTAAACATGGTATCCGCGCCGTGACTGCAGGCAGAGACAGTATCTGGGAAACCCCGGAAACCCCGGGCCTGCTGCGCCTGCTTGAAGCCAGCCTGCTGCCGGGTGATCGACCATTACTGCGCCAGGCAATGGCCGGGGAGATGCTCAACCTTAGTTACCAGGAGATTTATACACTCACCACCGATACCCGTCATTGGGGTCGCTGGGTCAATCTGCTCACCGAAACCGGTCATCGCTGGCGCCATTTCGGCTTTATGGCCGGTTTCCATTACCTGCTGCAGGGACTGTCTAAAGCCCTTGAAACCAATGACACAACCGACTGGCTGGATCACGTAGCCGACCCGGAACGCACCATGACTAATTTGCTGCACCTTGCGGATATTTTACAAACCGCCAGCCGTGAACATGCCACCGGCGAACAACTGCTGGCATGGATGAAGCACCAGACCAATGTGGTAACCAATGAAGACATGGAACTGCGTTTAGAAAGCGATGCGGGACTGGTTAAAATTATTACCATCCACAAAAGTAAAGGTCTGCAATACCCGGTGGTATTTGTGCCTTATCTGTGGAGCTGCAAAGACAAAAAAAAGTCAAATACCCCAATCGCCTGGCATCAGGCCAGCAACAATGGTTACCAGCACCTATATGCTCCCATTGGAGCGGATGAAGGACTGGTTCCCGCAGAATACGAACGACTGGCCGAAGATATTCGCAAAGCCTATGTAGCCCTCACCCGTGCCGAGTCACACTGCCACCTGTTTATGGGCTCTGCCGGTAATGCCGCCGGGCGTACTGCCCTCGCATGGCTGCTTTCTGCGCAGGATACCGATCTCGAACAGAAGGCTTTTGAAATCAATAAAGACACTGTTTCAGCAGAGCCACTAAAAGATAAAGCGCATATTGAGCTCACCCCGCCAGCAACATATGAAAACAATCTACATGTAGCGCCAACAGCCACCAATGCGGATGACCTCCAACACAGTTCTTTTAAGCGCAGTTTGCGCACAAACTGGCACATCGGTTCTTTTTCTGCCATGACCCGCGATACACATCAGGCCACCCGCGCACCGGCTGCAACCGGTAACGAATGTTTTGCCCTGCGCTATCCCGCCGGTGCCCATATCGGTAACTTCCTGCATAGCCTGCTGGAACAGCTCGAGCCGGCAAACAATCTGCTGACACAGATAGAACAGATGGCTCCCTGGTTGTTCAGGCGTTATGGCATTCTTGATGATGAAATCGCACGCGACCTTCAGGGTATAAGCGACTGGATGCACGATGTACTGCATACGCCACTCGATGACAGCGGGCTGACACTGGCAGCGCTTGAACACCATAAAGTGCTGCGGGAGCTGAGCTTTGATATGAGTACCGGTCTGGTACAGGCCGAAAAGCTCAATGCCTTACCCGGATTTGATCACCGCACTCTGACACCATTACAATTCAAGGAATTTCAGGGCATGCTGACCGGCACCATCGATCTGGTGTTTGAACATCAGGGGCGTTATTTCATCGCCGATTATAAAAGCAATTTACTGGGTCGGCAGATTGAAGACTATGACCCGCAACAGCTGTCTAAGGAAATCATCAATCGCCGCTACAATCTACAATACCTGCTCTATACTCTGGCCCTGCACCGGCATTTGCAGCAACGCCTGCCCGATTATAATTATGAGAAGCACCTTGGCGGTGTGTACTATCTATTTCTTCGAGCCATGCAACCTGAACACGGCCCGCGCTACGGCATCTATTTCACCCGTCCTGATATCAACATTATCACCCAGCTCGATAATGACATTATTGGCCTTGCGCCTGAAGATGCCACTCTGGATGCCAACCCGGAAGAAATCACATGAGCGTACTCGATCAACTCATCACCGCTGACATCTCACCACTGGCACGCCACTTTACGCATTTTTGTCAACAGCTGGATGAAAGCGCCAGCAGCACCGCCTTATTCACCGCTAGTCTATTGGCCGAACGCAACACCCACGGTGACACCTGTCTGGACCTTAGCTACCATGCAAACACGGTTCTGCTACGCGATAAAGATGACAATGTACTCTTCACCGCCCCGCCAACGGATAGCTGGCGCAATGATCTGAGTTGTCAATTTATCGGTACAGCCGATCAAAATCGGCCACTGATACTTGATGGTAATCGCCTCTATCTGCGCCGGCACTGGCGCGAAGAAATAGTCATTGCAGAAAAACTACTGGCACGAACTGAGCCAGTGAACTTCGACAGCGACAAACTCAAAGCCCGTCTCAGCGAACTATTTGTGCCAACAACCGTAGATGATAAAGGCACTGCCGGGCAAAAACTGGCGGCCGCCATGGCACTGACCCGGCAACTGGCCGTCATTACCGGTGGCCCCGGCACCGGCAAAACCACCACCGTCACCAAAATACTTGCGCTACTGCTGGAACAACAACCCACCATGCGCATTCTACTCGCGGCACCCACCGGCAAGGCAGCTGCCCGCCTAAGTGAAAGTATCGGCCAGCAAACCGATAACCTCACTAGTATAGTTGCAGCGGACACTCTGAAACAGATTCCATGCGAAGCTGCCACCCTGCACCGTATGCTCGGCTG
Organism: uncultured Thiotrichaceae bacterium; assembly: GCA_964531165.1. Taxonomy (GTDB): domain Bacteria; phylum Pseudomonadota; class Gammaproteobacteria; order SZUA-229; family SZUA-229; genus SZUA-229. The sequence goes on along the minus strand of CAZHEA010000033.1, from coordinate 24,242 downwards.
GCATGCGGATGGTTTCAACTATAATGCAACCAATCCCCTGCCCTGTGACTGCCTGTTAATCGACGAAGTATCAATGGTCGGTCAGGATATGATGGCCAACACACTCGCAGCACTGGCGGATGGTTGCCGACTTATCCTGCTGGGTGATCGCAACCAGCTCTCCTCTGTTGAAGCTGGCAGTGTGCTGGGCGATATTACCGGCCAGAGTCAGCCGCTAACACTCAGCCCACAACGCGCCAGTGAACTACAGACACTTACTGGTGATAGCCTGATATGTGAAATCAAAGCCGGCACTCCCGCCATAGCAGACTGTATTGCTGAACTACAATACAGCTACCGTTTCACCAGTAGTGGCGGCATCGGCCTGCTTGCCGAAGCCGTCAAACAGGCCGATGCCCGCACCATTACATCGCTACTGAAAAATCCGGATGAAAAAATCACCTGGATAGAAGCCGAGGGAAGAGAACCTCCGAAGCGTCTGATTGATCTGGCGCTGGAAAACACCCGGTCGGTTTTCAATGCAAATACCGCCGCACAGGCACTCGATGAATTTAATAAAGCCCGTATCCTCACCGCCCGCGCCGAAGGCCCCTGGGGTGAAACGGCAATTAAGGAACGCCTTGAAAAGGCCATGCGAGAGGAAAGACTCATCACAACCGAGCCTGACCGAGCGTATAAAGGTCAGCCGATTATTATTCGACGCAATGATAATGAAACCGGCCTGTTCAATGGCGACACCGGCATCCTCTGGCCGGATGAAGACAACGCATCTAATAAAACCGAGCTCTGCGCATGGTTTGAAATTAACGCAACACTACAACCCTTCTCACTGCAGCAGCTGCCGCAATGGAAAACCGCCTGGACTCTTACCGTCCATCGCAGCCAGGGCTCAGAATATAATAATGTGTTGTTGGTGCTTCCCGCAATAAAATCACGTGTGGTCAGCCGGGAGTTAATCTACACCGGCATTACCCGCGCCAAACAACATTGCACTATCGTGACCACCAGTGAGTTATTAAATAAAGCAATTAAAAATAATCAGCCACGGCATTCAGGTCTGGCGATGAGATTGCAATGGTTGCAGGCAACCAACTCGTAAAATCACAGGGCATAAAAAACCAGAACAAATTTTATCATCCCCGAATGCCCGTGCCGGAGACAATAGATAACGTTAAAGCATCGCGTTTAACCATTCGCTACCCTTGTCTATTGCAGTTCTGTCTATTGCCGTCTGTTTATTGC
>CAZHEA010000033.1:4436-22900 GCA_964531165.1 uncultured Thiotrichaceae bacterium | reverse complement strand
TATTGCCGTCTGTTTATTGCAGTTTTGTCTATTGCTGATTTGTCTATTTCTGGCTTATGTCATTCGCAACACCATGGGGGACATGCCCCGTGTTTACAAACTCTTTGGCAGAATCACAATGCATTAACTGATCATCAAAAAATATATCCGCACCAAAAGCTTTTAAAAATTCACCTTTTTTCATACCACCTAAAAATACCGCTTCATCTATGCGAATATCCCAGGCCCTTAAGGTACGTATCACACGCTCATGCGCCGGTGCTGACCTTGCCGTTACCAGTGCCGTTCGAATAGGTGAGTTCTCTGCCGGCAACGATGCCTGAATATTATGCAGTGCCGATAAAAAATCTTTAAATGGCCCACCGGGCATGGGTTGTTTTGCGGCATCTTTTTCAGATTCATTAAACACTTCCAGACCATGCTGTTTGTATACTTTTTCTGAATCATCAGAAAACAGCACCGCATCACCATCAAAAGCAATACGCAACTGAGCGTCATCCTGATTACGCTCACTGAATTTTGTTTTACGGGCATTAGTTGTGGTTGAAAAAATAGTTGCTGCAGCAAACCCCATTTCCAGCGCTTCACTGACATCTTCTCCATCAGCTGATAAAAATAAATGGACCGAAAAAGGAATAGCGTAGCGATAAGGCGACTGACCGCTGGTAAAAGCGGCACGGGTTATATTCAAGTTATGCGCCTGTATAGAATTAAATATTCGCAGGCCAGTGTCTGCACTATTTTTAGACAATAAAACCACTTCAACTTTTGGTTTGTCGGTTGAATCATCATTCAACGCCAATAACTTTTTTACCAATGAAAACGCAGCGCCTTTTTCCAGTGGCTCATCTTCATGTTCAATTTGGTATTTACAGTAGGCTTCTACACCTTTGTCAACATAGACTCGATGACTTTCTTCAAGATCAAATAATGCCCGGGAGGAAATTGCAATCGTTAGTGTATTCATATCTGTTATTTACTTACCATAGCTTTTGAGTTTCAAAGATCACTTGCCGTTTTTACTTTATTAAACACAAATAAATTTCAGCATATACCCACTGCTGCGCCGTTAACTTGAAAATATTATTATTGAAATGCCAGAATAAATTTGACCGGATCAAGTTACCGGACAAATTTAGCGGGTCAAATTAAAATGCATTATTCACAACCTGACATTAAAAAACGGATGATCTTTATTTCACAACCTAACAATACAAGCGTGATAATTTATAGCTTTTTAAAAGTGCATATCGACAACTGGAAACGCCAGGCTATCGTCGTATTAATCATTTTTTTCTATTTTACTCAGCTCACCTTCCTGTCTGAGATATCCCGCGCTTTGCTCGTCATGATTAATACTTTGGGCTGTGGGAATAGCCCGGGTTTGCTCATTAAGCTGATGAATTTGCGAAGCATTACCAAGATCTCTTTCACTGGTGATAGATGCTATAGATTCACGATCTTTAAGAAAATCAATAACATCTTTTCTGATAGCCTGCAGCTCATTATCCGATTTGTGCATTTCCAGTATATACCGGGGGTGTTCAAGATTTCTCATGCCGGTTGCGGCAAACGTTGTAGAAACAATGCGCGAAACAATCACCCATGGTGTAATACTGCTTCTTACCAGTGTATTCTCAGATCGAGTGCTATCATGTATGCCGGTACCTGTTGAAATTTTTGACTCAGTGAAGGTGCCTTCACATTTAAAATAAACGAGCAAAGATTCAAATTGCATTTCGGCATAAAATAGATGAGCTGAATTGGATAACAGACTTGCAAATGATTTTAATATAAAACCAATCAACAGATAATGTATTGCGTACATTGTCTGCTGGATAAAAACTAATGCTTCACTGGATCCCCAGTCACTTTTTAACGAATTAAAATCGAATGATTTAGAAAGTGCATAAACATCTATTATTGAGTAGGCCAGAAGAAAGGTAAATATCGTAGCGATAAGCGACAAAACATTACCTGAAATTAAGCTTATAATTCGGGCTTTTGAAAATACCGCACCCAGCTCAAGTGGTTTTATCTGCGGTTGAACTTCCTGAATCATCTCTCCCTTAAATGCGCCCTTACCCTCAGACTGTTCATCCAGCTGCGGATTCAGTTCTCTATAAACTCGATTGGGCACTTCTTTGTAACGCCGCTTCGCCATTACCAGATTATCCAGATTAATAAAAATTTCATTCGGGTGTACAGACTCCTGCCAGTTCTCCCGCATTTCAGAAACTTCAGATAATGGATTGGCATTCATAATTCTTCGATGCAACATAAAGGCGATAATGCTGCTACAAAATAATGCCAATACAAAAATACCAACTAAATATAAACCTGGATTTAAGTCCGGCAATAAAGAAAACCATTGCTCAACCTGAACTGCGGTCGTGTTAGTTTTTGTGAGCATGAATGATAGAGATATGCCAATAACGACGGGCATTATAATCGATATGAAAATAACTTTTACAAGCGTCCGGCCACCCAATGATTCAATATTTTTTTCTGCTCCGCGTGATATTGCTGCCCCAACTGAACGCCACACCAATGCCAAATACAGCATTAACAATGCAGAGTAAATAGGAAAGGCAAGCTCACCCGCTATGCCTGAGAAGCCGGCTAAAGAAACAAAAGCAACAAATGCAAATGCCACCAGAGCGGTTAATGTTTTAACCCATGCTCCAAAAACACGTTGTGCCATATTTCGAATCGGGTAAGGCATAAACAAAAGTTTCGGGAAAAAGCTATGTAGCAAACGGGCTATAAACCCCTGGGGTTCAATAAATGTGGTATTTTTTCTACCCACCAGCATCTCTTCCAGAGCGTCCTGATCGTATGCAACATAATTGGACTCTTCCTGCGCGATACTGGCTTCCGATTTGCTGTAATTTATAGCTAATGATGTAGGGTGATTACGGCCGACAAAATAACGCAATGTAGCGTAGATTCCCCCGCTTAAAACGCTAATACCACTGGCCAGTAAAAAAACACCGAAAATAGCGAGTATCCACCCCAGACCCACATCATCTTTAACATTGGACGCTGATTGTATAAGCAGGTACAAACCCGCTAAAAGTTGAATTGCCCCGCGGATTGCCGTCACTGTTCCTTCTGTTTTAAACGGGTTTTTAAGGCCCAGATCTATTGAGCCGTAATCAAATGCCATTCGATGCTCTCCATTTTGTGATTATCTCTATCTATTACTAGCCACTCAGGCTACTCGTGATGTGAGTCGAGGCTTCACAAAAACGAGCCGACATTTTAACTGACTCATTTTTATGATGTCATCATTCTGCCGTTAGTTTTTTGAAATTACAATAATTACAGAATAAAAAACCACGTTCTTATCATGTGGTTTTTCTATTTGAAGAATTATGCCTGGATAACCTGATAAGAGAATGGCGGTATTGAACTATATTTTTTGAAAATCCTGTCTGCACTATTACATTGAACTACTGTTTTTAACCTTTAAAACTGACAACCCTCAATAAAAATTAAACACACGACAGGTTATTCTATGCCATATTTATGCTGCAAAAAAGCCGGTTGGTCGTAGATGAGCAACGCCCGTACAGCCTGTCAATAAACACCTGATATGACTTTAGTAATGTCACGGTTATTTCGAGCATGGCGCCCCCCGTCGCGAGGCTTCAATCAACTGAGTATCCTGATGTTTTTATCTTTATTATTGATACCGATGAATCTAACCGGCTAACTGAAACAGAGGCGCGTAGAGTAGATGCCATCCACCTGAAAGGCAGAGCTTGAAACATGGAGATTCATCAGGTGTTTTCCTGATTGCTTTATAAGCAGGGGGTTGTTCGTTGAATCATATATAAACTCGGACGAATAATGCCATCTATTCAGTACAGGCCAATTTTCAGTTCAAATAAAACTAAAGAGCGCTGCTGCACGGAGCAGCAGCGCTTATTCTTCTTATCAGTTTGACTGGCATTACCACAAAAGACCGAACGCTTACAATCAGCGAACGGTCCATGATGATAGGCCAGAGCCGGTCATTTCAGCATCAGATTAATAAGGTATTCACCTGTATTAATCAAAACCACCGTCATTCACTTTATGGCAGCCACTGCCGGCACAATTTTTGTTCTGTTCAATCGTGCCATTTTTGCCACCATTGTGATCACCTTCACTTTCGAAATCACCCGCATGACAGCCGGCACAAAATGGCGCGTACCTTAATTGACTGGGATAATTACTACTATTAATTCCAGCCCCTATTGCACCTTTGTGGCACCCGGTACAACCAGGATCTTTTCTGTGATTCCCCGGGTAGTTACCCTGATTACTGTGATTGAAGTTGGTCGGTGCCCAGCCTTTAGTGGTATGGCACACATCACATTGCTCGTTCGTGTTTAAGTGCCCTGATAATTTATAACGCTTGGCAGCGCCGCCATTTACATGGCAGCTATCACAGTTATTAACCGTACTCGAATCATGAATCCATATGCCTCCCTTGAAAGTCGCCGTCGTATGACAGGAGCTACAATCCAGCGAAGTAGGAATATGTGCAGGATTGATTTTAGCATCTTTACCAATCGCGGTACCGCCGTCATGACAGGATGCACAGTTATTGGAAATACCAGTGTGATCAAACACTCCACCGACAAAGGTAAGCGGAGTATTGACGGCATGACAAATACCACAATCCTGATCTGTTTGTAGATGGGTATCTGTTTTACCTATGGCGACCGCACCATCATGACATGACCTACAGTTATCGACGATGCCAGTATGCTCAAACGTTCCCGGTACAAAACCCGTAGTCTGGTGGCACACGCTACAATCCTGGATGGTTGGCAGATGATTTGGTGGCGGTGTTTTGCCTCTGGCCGTTGCACCATCATGGCAGGATACACAGTTATTAGAAATACCCGTATGGTCAAATGCGGCACCGGCAAAAGTGTTGGTGTTATGACACACCGAACAATCCTGCGAAGTCGTGACATGACCGGTGTTCTTTTTGGTTACCGCTGTTGTCGCCGCATCACCATGACACGAAACACAGTTATCAACTATCCCCGTATGATCAAACACCGCAGGTTTAAAGGTGCCGGGTACGTGACAGAAACTACAGTCCTGTGCAGTCGGGAGATGACCTGTATTCTTCTTAAGCCCGACAGGAGTCGCCGTAGGAGTATCACCATGACAGGATGCACAATTATTTACAATGCCAGAATGATCAAAGGTTCCATCAGTGAAATTATTGTTAATTGAATGGCACGATCCACAATCTGAAGTGGTGACACTATGAGTGGATGTTTTTGCTGTGGCGCCAATCCCAACAAAATCTCCATTGTGACACGACGTACAGTTACCGCTAATGCCCGCATGCGTAAATTTTGTCGGTGCTGCAAATGAAGCGCTGGTATGACAAACATCACAGTCCTGACCTGTCGGCATATGATTGCCCGGTTTTCCGTAAAGCTTGCTGGAGGTCGTAGCGAATTGACCGCTATGACAACCTTCGCAACCATTGGTAATGCCCGGGTGCGTATTGGCAAAAAAGCTAGATGATGCAAAACCGCCCGGTACAGTGGTGTTATTGTGACACTCACTGCATTCAGCCTTCGCCGGAATGTGATTACGCTTTTTAGGTAATGCAATACCACTGTTATGGCATGATGCACAATCGCTACTCACGATATTCGGGTTATGCACAAAAGTGCCCGCGAATGTCGCAAAGGTGCTGGTTGTGTGACAGGTAGAGCAATTCTCGCCTGTCGCTATATGACCTGATGATTTACCTTTGCTGAGCTTTCCGTCATGACAGGACAGACAGTTGCTGGTATCGGTAGTGCCATGATCAAACGTCACATCCGCAAAGCTGGTGGTAACATGACAATCAGCGCAATCCTGATTATCAGGGCTGGTCGGTATATGATTTAGCAGCTTACCCACTCCGATCACATTGTTGTGACAGGAATTACAACTACCCACAAAAGACGGCCCGCTGTGACTGAAAGTACCGGTACTAAAGGTGCCGGGAGTATGACAAACCTTACAGTCCTCAGTAGTCGGTATATGCTCATAAACAGAAGTGGTAGCCGGTTTTCCCGTTGCCGTAACGCCGTGGCAGGAATCACAACTGGCAGCCAGTACATCAGGGGCATTGTGGTCGATAGAAAATGCCGGGCTAAACTTATCCGTGCTATGGCACGAGCCGCAATCAATAGTCGTGGTCAGGTGAGCCGGCACCGCAGACGACTTGGCGAGTGCATTAATACTGGTGTTATCGTTGTGACAGGATTCGCATGATTGCTCCGTTGCATCCAGCAAGGCATGGTTAAAAGCACCATCAGTCATTTTGAAACTCTGGACGCTATGACAGCTATTGCAATCAACATTGGTCACAGGGTGACCGGTGGATTGCCCCTTCGCTGCACCCGAGCCATTCGCCACATGACAGGAATCACAGTTGACATCGGTTACAACCGGGGCCGTATGGTCTGGGTATGCATTGAGAAAGCTGCTGGTGCTATGACATTCACCGCATTCAGAGCTGGTCTGCGGGTGGGTACCCGGCGGAGTGTCCGTTGGAGAGGCCGTCTTACCAATGGACACGGTATTATTGTGGCAGCCGGAGCATGATCGGCTAACATTCGTATGATCAAAGCTGCCGTCCAGATTTAATTCCAGAAAACTGCTGGTATTATGGCAGTCACTACATTCTGCATTGGTTATTATATGAGATTCAGATTTACCAATGGCGATGGAACCATTGTGGCATTCACTGCAATTTCCAAATACTTCCTGATGATCAACAAAAGGAATGATGTTATATCCCTGCGGAGTATGACAGGCCTGACACATATTACTGCTGGCAATATGATCGGGCACTTTTTGAGGTAAAAACTCACCTTTACCATTACGGGTTACGCCGTTATGACAACCCACACAATTTGATGATATGCCTTGATGACCACGAAACGGCCCGATTAAAGGTTCATTTTCATTACTGGCCACAACCATCGCAACAGTGCGTCGCCCGGGAACCCCTTCGGCACTGACTATCAATTGCACCATATAAACGCCGCGAACATCGGCGGTAAAGCTAGACGTATCGGTTGTTGCGCCTTGCAATACGGCTTGACTGCCATCCGGTTTATGGGAAAACGACCAGCTATAGCTCAAGTGTTCGGTAGATGTAGCCGATGACTGACGGCCATCTAACGTTGCAACTTCACCCACTCTAATGCCGGACATGGGACCGGGTACCGCATTAAGCTCTTTATATACCGGAGCAAAAGGTGATGGTGTTACTGTTTCGTCTTTAGGTTGATCCCCTGATCCACCACCACATCCCACGACAGATACAGCAATCAAACACGCAAATAAGTAAGTGACTAGTGTTCTAAGCATTTTTTGAATATCCATAATTATGCACTAAATAGGCTATTGAGAGTTAAACAGTCAACATGACTCCATCTGTTTATCTTTCATATTATTTTTAAGTTTTTTAGTTACAGGAGCCCTAAACAATATAAGTACACTAAGCACCTGTGCCAACAACCATGGGAATTTTATCCCATTTGTAGTGCTTTTTTTGTCGACTTCTCGACAAAGATTCATATAAATTTGTGATTTGATCTTGTATTTACAATAATTTTTGTTTCATTTCGAACTTAATCCGTACACTGCATCGCTCAATGAAATGCCATAATTTAACCTTAAACGCCGGTTATCTTGGTGGTCTTTAATGATAAAGCGATAAAAACACGCTAACTATATCGACACAATACAGATACGAAGATGTCAATTTCTAACCATATTCGATAGCATTCAGTCAGAATATAAATGTATCTCTACAACAGGTAATACCTATATGCGAATATTTTTTCTAACATGTCTTCTGGCATCCACACTATCCACCGCCGTTTTTGCAGGCACTCCCGGGGAAGTCGAAGTTGGCGGCTACCTGCGCGCAGCAACCATGAATGGACTTAATGGCAAATCGAAAAAACTATCTGATTTCAAAGGTAAACCGCTAATCATTAACGTCTGGGCTAGCTGGTGTGGCCCCTGTCGGGCAGAAATCGGATCGCTGGAACGGCTTGCCCAGCGTTATAACGGAAAAGAATTCAACCTGATCGGCATTTCGACAGACGACTATCGCAATAAGGCGATGGCTTTCATCAAACAAACTGAAATTAGCTTTGAAAATTTTATCGACAACAGACTATTTCTTGAAAATATGCTGGGCGCGAACACCATTCCATTAACTATTTTTGTAGATGCTGATGGCCGCGTCTTAGAGAAGGTTCACGGCTCATACGAATGGGATAGCCCAATAGCAATTGACGCCATAGGTAAAGTGTTTCACATAAAGTTAGCTCTTTAAGTCCGATCCAGCGAGAGACTAAGGGTTTAAAATGCTGTAAATTAAAAGACGCTGAGACAGACACACGGTTAACATCCGTTATCAGTACGTGATGCAATCGACATTATGATGATTGCTATAGTACAAAACGTTTGAAGCATATAGACATTAAACGTTACACTCACAACCCTTATAATTAGAACCTAAGCATGTATATGAAAGCGATTCGACTGATACTCTCATCCCTGTTACTACTGCTTAGTTTTTCCCTGAGCGGTCTAGTTCAGGCAGCTGACCCTGACAGGGGATTCGATCACTTTTCAACCGGTTTCCCATTAATCGGCAAACACGAAAGCACTGACTGCTCTGATTGTCACTTTAACGGTCAGTTTAAAAATACGCCGCTAGAATGCTCACGCTGCCATCGAGATCGTCGTACTAACGGCAAACACCCGCAGCATGTTGTCAGCAGTGATTTTTGTGATGATTGCCACTCAGAATATACCTGGTCTGGCGCAAAGTACGAACATAGCAATATTCAAAGCCCATGCCTGACCTGCCACAATAATGTTATTGCCGTCGGTAAATCAGCATCACACATTGCTAGCACACCAATATGTGAAGATTGCCACAATACCATCTCTTTCATTCGGGTTCCCCGGGTAGACCACACCGCCGTTATCGGTAGCTGTGAATCATGCCATAATGGATTCATCGCCAGAGGCAAACACGCTCAGCACATACCCACCCTCGCCGCATGCGATACCTGTCATCTGACGACAAATACATGGTTAGGTGCCAGCATCGATCATTCAATCGTAACCGGGGCCTGCTCTAGCTGCCATAATAATACGATAGCAACAGGCAAACCGCAGAATCATTTAATTACGGTAGAAGAATGTGGTTTCTGCCATACAACCATTTCGTGGTTACCGGCAATAGTTCCATAACAAGCTTAACGGTTAGCAAACTTAACTGGCTAAACCTGGCATTCAGAACTTAGCAGGCCGTATCAAACCTGAGCGAGTCATACCTGCAAAATAATTGTTGACGAAATATTTTCAAAATTAACTATTTTTGAACAAAAAAAAGGCCTAGCAACTAAGCTAAGCCTTTTGATTTGTATGGTGGGCCGTCCGCGACTCGAACGCGGGACCAATGGATTAAAAGTCCACTGCTCTACCAACTGAGCTAACGGCCCATAAACTGGGAGTACTCTTCCTGAATTAAAAAATGCCGCTTCAGGAAGGCGCGTATATTACCTTAACCACTTAATATTACAAGATAAAATTCGCATTAATTTCGGCTTTATTTATACAGCGTTGGGTCGGTTATACCCGCCTCTTCAAAGCCGACTCGCCTTAGTCTGCACGAATCACATTGTCCACAGGCTTTACCCTGTGCATCTGCGGCATAACAGGAAACCGTGATTGAATAATCAACCCCCAGCGCAAGGCCTGTCAGGATGATTTTTGCTTTGCTCATATCAATTAGCGGCGTATGAATACGCAGATGGTGCCCCTCGACTCCCACCTTGGTTGCCAGGTTGGCCATGGTTTCATAGGCCTGAATAAACTCGGGACGACAATCCGGATAGCCGGAATAATCCACCGCATTAACACCAATAAAGATATCATCTGCCTGTAGCACTTCTGCCCACGCCAGTGCCATCGACAAAAAAATGGTATTTCTGGCAGGCACGTAGGTTACCGGAATGCCATCACAAACACCCTTATCATTAGTCGTTGGCACATCAATACTGTCATCCGTGAGTGCGGAGCCGCCAAACTGATTCAGGTCCAGATGCAGGGTCTGATGTTCAGCAACACCATAGGCAGCCGCCACCTTTTTGGCTGCATTCAGTTCAGCCGCATGTTTCTGCCCATAGTCAAAGCTCAGGGCATAACATTCATAGCCATCGGCTTTTGCCATTGCCAGTACCGTGGCTGAATCCAGACCACCGGAAACCAGTAGTACGGCTTTTTTATTTTTATTACTCATCGTTCTCTTACTATAAAGTTGCCCGACTCAACGTCCCGGCTCGTTATCCCACAAAAATTTATGCAACTGAAACTGAAAGCGCACATTTAACTGATCGGCAATAATCCAGTCGGCCAACTGTGCCGGGGCTACACCTTCATGCACCGGTGAAAACAGCACGGCGGCTTTATCCAGTAATGCGTATTGTTCAATTATATTCTTCGACCATTCATAGTCAGCCCGGTCACACAGCACAAATTTAACTTCATCGAGCTGATTAAGATGCTGAATATTATCATATTTGTTTTTTGATTCTTCTCCGGATGCCGGAGTTTTTATGTCCATAATCCGATGTACACGGGAATCAACCCCAGATATATCTAACGAACCGGAGGTTTCAAGCGACACTTGATAGCCTTCATCACACAGCAATGTCAGCAGCTCACCACAGCTGCGCTGAGCCAAAGGTTCACCACCGGTCACACAGACGGTTTTTACATTATATGTTTTAACCTGCTCAACTATTGACTCCATCGGTACCCAGTCGCCACCACTAAAGGCATAGGCGGTATCACAATAACCACATCGCAGGGGGCAACCGGTGAGACGGATGAATACCGTCGGTAAACCCACAAACGATGACTCGCCCTGCAACGAATAAAAAATTTCGGTAATGCGCAAACGTGACTGTGTCTCAGGCTGCGCTTCAGGCTTGTCTAGCGGGTTAGGCTGATTTTCAGATGTCATAATTATATTTGATTTTAAAAGCTAAAAGATTTTCTGTCATGCTTAAATACAGAAACCAACAATAATGAATAATATTGTGCGATACATGACCACTGATTTAGATTAGTGCTAACAATGCCACTTTACGGCCGGCCTCACATTGCCAGGCAGCCGTAACAAAATGGCTAATCTTAATGACCTTCGCGCTTCATGCGCTGCAAACGCTCTTTGGCTTTACGTCCGACCGTGGAGCCAGGGTATTTTGCAATAACCGTATCCAGTGCAGCTTTTGCAGATGCCCAGTCGTGCATCTCATAGTAAGTGTAGCCAATTTTCAGCATTGCACCTTCAACCTTATTGCTTTGTGGGTACTGTCCTACGACTTTCTGAAACTCTGCCAGTGCGGTTTTATAATCGCGGGTAACCGAATAGGCCTCACCTAACCAGTACTGGGCATTAGCGGCATAGGTGCTATCGGGATAAGTCTGCAGAAAAAGCTTAAATTCGGTAATTGCCTGCTGGTATTTACCTTCTTTTAAGGCATTAAAAGCCTGTGTATAAGCGGGCTTACCATTTTTATCCCCGGCAATTGGTCCCGGTGCGATAGGTACACTTTTAGCCGTCGCAGCTCCCGGTGGAGGTACCGATGATGCACCTGATGACGGCCCGGATAAATCGGTCGGTGAGGCTACACCTGATGAACCACCTGCAGCCATAGCCACTGAACCACTGGCTCCGGCAGTTGGCCGGCCACCCTGAATTTCCAGATCATTTAAACGTCTATCGATATCCTGATACAGATTACGCTGACGCTGTTTAATCATATTAAGCTGGTGCTCCTGACGCTCCACCAGTTCACGCAAATCGGTCAACTCCTGCTGAATTTGCTCCATGCGCTGAGTTTGCTCAATGAGTACCTGATTTTTCAGCAGGTTTTCCAGCCGGCCTAAACGCTGTTCGACACTCAGGCCACTTTCTGCCACAGCTGTGCCACTGATTGAAGCAAATAATAGAAAAAGAAATAGAGGTTTAACCGGGAACTGCATCATACGTGGTGACATAATCTCGCCTGTTGGCATATAGCCAAATTACTGAAGCTGGAATAACGTTAATATATTAAATCTAACGGCAGGTGAGATCGCAAGCCTGCGCACTTAACTTTTTGGAAAAGAAAAATGACGGCGTGTTTAGGCCCCCTGTGGCCCCTGTGACTCCGGACAAACAGGCCACACTTCAGCTGGCGAATCTCACTCTCAATTATTTTACAATATTACGTCTAAAAACGGGCGTTATTTTAACGTGCTTCGTAAACCAGTTCTACTCGTCTATTCAAACGCCATGACTCATCATCGTGTCCCAGTGCAACCGGCTTTTCTTCGCCATAGCTGATAATTTCAACCTGTTCCGCATTAACACCTTCAAACAACACCAGACGACGCACAGACTGTGCACGACGATGTGCCAGCGCCACATTATATTCACGACTGCCGCGTTCATCCGCATGACCTTCAAGACGCACACTCATATCCGGATTTGACGCCAGGTATTTACCGTGATGTGCAATCAGTTCCTGATAGTCCGCACTAATCTGATCACTGTCGAAATCAAAATAAATCACTTTTTCCGCCAACACACTATTCACATCATTAATTGCCGCCTTTTCATAGGAAACAACTTCACCGTTTAATGCCGTACCGCCATTGGTCCCATCACCATTTAAACCACCGGTTTGAGCGCCATCAGCATTCTGGTTCTGATTTTGTTGATCACTATTGTCCGCCGCATCACCATCTTTAACATTCTCCGGTGAACATGCAGCTAATGAACCCGCCAGCATAAGTGCGGTTACTAGTTTTGATAATTTCATTATTTGCCCTCTATTTATATTAAATTTTAACCACTTCATTTCACTGTTGTGTCGTTAAAAAGTCAGAACATGAGCTAATACCCATATACATAACGCCTATTCGATACACCAAATAATAAACAACATAAAAAGTAAGTGTCTGTCGTAATATTAAATTTTTATTTAAATTGTCGTCCCCAAATGCCGACAATTTTTAAGTTAACGGCACAGCAGTAACTTCATTTATAAAATACTTCTATAATAGCCATCTGCTTCAAACCGCAAAGCCACGGCCTACTATCTTCTGAACGGCCCCCAGGTTGGCTCGCGCACTTCGCCTTCCGATAATACCAGTTTCTGTTTAAAGCGCCCGTCGGTAGAGACCGCCGCTAACACGCCCTTAAACTTATCAGTAGATGCATATAAAATCATACTCCCATTGGGCGAAAAGCTGGGGGATTCATCTAACGGCCCGTCGGTTAGAACTTGCACAAACCCGCTCTGTAAATCCATGCTGGCAATTTTAAAAACATTGCCCTCGCCCTGCACAAATATCAGTGTTTTTCCATCGCTGGATATTTCCGGGCTGGCATTATAACGACCTTCAAATGTCAGCCGCTTCGGTGAACCGCCGCCGGCAGGCACCCGGTAAATTTGTGGTTTACCAGTACGACTGGAAGTAAATACCAGCTCACTGCCATCCGGTGTCCATGATGGCTCGGTATCTATGCCCCAGTGTTTGGTAATTTGTTTTAATTTTTTGGTTGCCAGCGTTAACACATAAATATCCGGGTTACCTTTTTTAGATAAAGTCAGCGCCAGTTTCTTACCGTCAGGCGACCATACCGGCGCACCGTTTATGCCTTTAAAAGCCGAAACTTTATCGCGTTGCTGACTATATAAGTTTTGAATATATATTTCAGGCTTACGTTTTTCAAAACTCACATAAGCCAGCTTGCTGCCATCCGGCGACCAGGAAGGCGACATAATCGGTTGTGTAGAATTCAGCACTGTTTGTGAGTTATAACCGTCGGTGTCTGCCACCTGTAACTTATACGATGGCTGTACGCCCTGTTTACGCTCGGTGGTGATATAGGCAATTTTAGTATCAAACGCACCTTTCTGGCCGGTGATTTTTTCGTAAATCAGGTCACTGATATGATGACTAATACCGCGTAAACTACTGTCGCTGGCGCTAAACTGATAGCCCAGTACCTGTGCACCTTTAAACACATCAATCAACCTGAAACTGACTTCATACTGATTTGGTTTAATGACTTTGAGTTTACCAATCACCAGGTGGTCAATGCCGGCAATACGCCATAACTTATAATTAACTTCTTCCAGGTCTTTTGGTTTGGCAATCAGCTTGCTTTTTTTTATCGGTGAAAACTTACCACTGCGCTGTAAATCCGCGGTGACAATATCTGACACATTCACCGCCTTCGCCGCATTACCGGTTAGTTCAAAAGGCACCACCGCAATGGGTATAGCACCATCAGCACCTTTGGTGATTTCTATGCGCAATGCGGCGTGGGCACTTTGCCATAACACTAAAAACAAACACAAACTAACTAATACTTTTTTCATATTTTTTTTATACTTCAGGCTTAAAAATAAAATTTATTTTTTTATCAAAGACATCATTATTCGGCGCTTCCGGCAAAGGCGATGCCTTTCTTACCGCTCGTTCAACCGTACTTTTAAATGCCTCACTTCCGGAACACTGTTTAGCTCGCACATTCTGTACTTCACCAAAACGATTCTGCTCCACCATTATTTCACAGGACCAGCCCGCAGTCATGCTCGCCGGCGCAATCCAGTTCATCGTGACCTTGCGCTGAATCTGATAGATATACTGGGCCAGTAGCTTCTGGTTTTCTTTACTCTGTTTTGCCAGACGACGCTCTTCTTCAAGCATTTGCTGGCGCATTTCCGCTTCCTGCGCCTTGCGTCTGACTTCCGCTTCGGCAGCCTGTTTTTTCTTTAACTCGGCAGCTTCCTGTGCTTTGCGTTTGTTTTCCATTGCCGCCAGTTTTTGCTGCTCATCCCGGCGCTTTTGCTCCAGCTCTTTTTGCTGTTGCTTTAATTCTTTTTGCTGCTTTTCAAGTTTAGCCAGTTCGCGCTTTTTCTTTTGTTTCTCGGCTTTATCTTTTTTAGCAATAGCCTGTTTACGTTTTTTCTCTTCTCGTTTTAACTTAGCTAAGCGTTTCTCTTCTTTTTTGCGCTTATCACGAGCTTTTTTAACTTCTCTGTCGAGCTTTTTCTTCTGAGCGACCTGCTTGTTTTTCTTGTTTTGTTGCGCTCGAATTAACTTTTGCTTTTCACGCTCAACCACACTCGCATCAATAATAACGGCTTTCACCGTATCGACTTTTTTCGCCGTTGGCATTTTCGGGGCCACCGAATGATCCATATTAAAAATCAACACCACCACCAGCAACACATGTAAGCCGATAGAAAGACCAAACAATAAAGGATGATTTTTAATTTGTGACAGTATGCTATTTTGCATCTTAGTTATCCGGCTGGTCGGTCATCAAACCCACTTTTTCAACACCGGCTCGTTGCAATAGAACCATCGCATCAATCACCTTACCATAACCCACATTTCTATCGCCGCGTACCAGCACCTGTATTTTAGGCTTAAGTTGACGCACCGCTGCCACCCGGTTCACCATCAGCTGCGCATCAATTGGCTTATCCGGCTCATCACCTATATCAAGATAAAAGTCGCCGTTTTTGTCTACCGACACCACCACCGGCTCAGCTTCATCCGGCGACATACTTTTTGCAGCAGCCTGCGGTAAGTCAACTTCTACACCTTGTTGCACTATGGGTGCGGTAATCATAAAAATCACCAGCAGCACCAGCATCACATCAATATAAGGCACCACATTAATCTCGGCGATGGGGCGTCTTTTTTTCGACCCCATATTTATTCAACCTCCGCGATTTTTTCTGCGCCAGTATTTTTTACCGGCTTTACTTTTTTCTGCGACTGACGCTGCAACACGGTGGTGAACTCTTCCATAAAGTTTTCATAACGACTCACCAGCCGATCCACCTGTTCTGAATAACGGTTATAAGCCACCACCGCCGGAATCGCCGCAAACAAACCCATAGCCGTTGCAATCAGGGCTTCGGCAATGCCCGGTGCCACCATATTCAGTGAGGCATTTTGCACTGCACCCAGTGCAGTAAATGAATTCATAATACCCCAGACTGTACCGAACAAACCGACATACGGACTGATGGAGCCAATCGTCGCCAACAATGACAAATTCGATTCGAGTTTTTCTTCTTCGCGGGACAGCACCACTTTCATGCTGCGCTGAATACTCGCCATCATAAAGGCGGCGTCAGTAGTGGTTTTATAAGAGCGCGCAAATTCGGCAAAACCGGTTTCAAAGACTTTTTCCATGCCTTCACGTTCCAGATGACGACGCGTCAACGATGTATATAACTCACTTAAATCACCGCCGGACCAGAATTCATCTTCAAAACGACTGGCTTCTTTGGTGACATGGCGAAGTAATTTTTTCTTCTGAAAAATAACAAACCAGGATATAACCGATGCTGCCAGCAATAACAACATCACAAACTGCACCAGCAGGCTGGCTTCGACAATAAGCGTAATAAGAGATAAATCAGTCGACACCAGCGACCTCCATTATTGATTTAGGGATAGCGCAGGGTTTAAAGCTATGCGCATGCAAACAGGCTATGCGAATTTGTCCCTGACAGAGAATGTGTTCGGGTTGATGGATTCTGACTATTTTTTGTTCAAATAACATACTGGCTTTTTTAAGCTCGATAATTTCAGCACTCACGGTTAACTCATCATTAAAGCGCGCCGGGCTTTTATAGTCACATTGTACAGAACGTACTGCAAAAATAATGTTCTGTTTTTCAATTAACTGATCCTGCTCAAAGCCGTGACAACGCAAAAATTCGGTACGTGCCCGTTCCATAAATTTTAAATAATTAGCATAATACACTACGCCGCCGGAATCCGTATCCTCGTAGTAGACGCGCACCGGCCATTTAAAGTTCATTTCGGGTGCTGCTCATTTTAGTTTTTTACTTTGAATAAGGTTGCTCATTTTAATAAATTCATCTTTTTCTACTGTGATGCAGGTGGCTTATTTTATATAAACGTGTGTTATCTGAAAAAGGGGTTAAATAGTTTTAACTTTATTATTCACCCTGTATTTGCCCTTGCTGTGTCTATCGGGGCAACTTAAAGCCGCTGGATTCCCGACCAATAAATCATCATAGGCATTCGGGGTGACAATATATGTATTTTATTTGCGCACACTCGCATTTATTTGCGTTTTTCTTTTTCTGTTATCTTATTTACTTTCCTCTGTAATCAAGTTCTCTGCGCCGCTATTTGCCGGTGGCTTTAAACCTAAGTGCCGGTAAGCATTCGCTGTCGCCACCCGCCCCCGCGGGGTGCGCATTAAAAAACCCTGCTGAATTAAATATGGCTCAATCACATCTTCGATGGTATCGCGTTCTTCACCAATCGCGGCTGCCAGATTTTCCACCCCCACCGGGCCACCACTGAATTTATCAATAATGGTGGTGAGTAAATTTCGATCCATATTATCAAAACCATAGGAATCGACTTTCAGCATATCCAGCGCTTTAGCCGCCACCGTTTTATCGATATTGCCATCGGCTTTGACTTCTGCATAATCCCGCACCCGGCGCAATAAGCGATTAGCAATGCGGGGTGTACCACGGGCACGGCGGGCAATTTCCTGGCCGCCTTCTGCATCCAGCCCTACACCCATAATTTGCGCCGAGCGTTTCACAATGCTGCTTAAGTCCGCCATATTATAAAATTCAAGGCGCAGCACAATGCCGAAACGATCGCGCAGTGGCGAGGTGAGTGAACCGGCACGGGTGGTTGCCCCCACCAGTGTGAATGGCGGTAAATCTAACTTTATTGATCGCGCTGCCGGACCTTCGCCAATCATTATGTCCAGCTGATAATCTTCCATTGCCGGGTACAGCACTTCTTCCACCACCGGGCTCAGACGATGAATTTCATCAATAAACAATACATCATGGGGTTCGAGATTGGTGAGTAACGCGGCTAAATCACCGGGCTTTTCTAATACCGGGCCGGAGGTCTGGCGCAGGTTCACGCCCATTTCATTGGCGACAATATGCGCCAGTGTAGTTTTGCCCAGTCCCGGCGGGCCGAATATTAATAGATGATCCAGTGCCTCACCGCGATTTCTTGCGGCGGGAATGAAAATATCCAGCTGCTCAGATGCGACAGGCTGGCCGGAGTAGTCTTTTAATAATTTCGGGCGAATAGCGTGATCGACTCCCTCGTCACTAAAACTCTCATCATTCGTTAATTCGCCGGTAATAATTCGCTCATTCATAATTATTTCTTCGCCATTATTTTTTCGCTGCGGCCTGCAAACTCATCCGAATAATATCTTCAGTGGGCATGTCCTGAGTCTCCACTGCGCGCACCATTTTACTGGCTTCCGGCGCTTTGTAGCCCAGCGCAACCAGTGCACTGACCGCATCCGCTACCGGTGA
>CAZHEA010000033.1:0-4336 GCA_964531165.1 uncultured Thiotrichaceae bacterium | reverse complement strand
ATTTCATAGCCCACCCCCTGCACATCAATTAATAATTGCGGGGGTTGTTTTTCGATGATAATGCCGTGAATTCTGCCGATCATATATTGTCTTTTTTTTGCTTATTGCTAATTCGTTTGTTTATCAGGGATGTGGAGCCAGTTCTGCGTCAGGGGTCGGAGTCAAATTTGATTTAACACCATAATGAACTGTATCTCATTACGATATCAAATTTGACTCCGACCCCGATACATTCCTTATTTTACTGACCCCGATTATACGCTTTGGGCAATGTCGTCCAGCGCCCCGAGGATCGCCTTCGGCCCGGCAAGGCGACTTTACCCGCCAAATCCCGGTTATGCGCATGACACAGAGCAATACCCAGCGCATCCGCCTGATCAGCCTGCAAACCTTTTTCCAGCTTTAGCAGCGCCGACATCATATGCTGCACCTGTTCTTTGCTGGCATTACCGGTACCCACCACCGCACTTTTTACTGCTTTCGGTGTGTACTCCGAAACTTTTAAACCCGCATTCACCGCCGCACAAATGGCTGCGGCGCGTGCCTGCCCGAGTTTCATAGCGGAGTCGACATTTTTATTTACGAAGACTTTTTCTATGGAAAGTTCAGCCGGCTGATATTCGGCAATAATCTCACTTAGCTGCTGAAAAATATACCCCAGTCGATCGGGAAAGGTTTCGCCTTTAACGTAAATACAACCGCTGTCCACATGCACCGAGGTGTTTTTACCTGCATCGATAATGCCGTAGCCGGTCTGGCGTGAACCCGGGTCTATACCGAGAATACGGATGCTCACGATGTTATTCGGCGATTAAAAACAAACATGAAATTCCAGTAAGCAGTCAAAATATTAAGACAGTTTAACATGTGGGCAGGTGAAGATATTAATTCGAAAAAACTTATTATGGCGACAGGCTACCCCGTTGCATCAAACAATAAATTAGTTGCCTCATCACCAAATTTACCGGCGCGCAAAAAGGTCACCACCTGTATTGCTACATCTTCTGAAAACAACATTGCGAAATGGCTTACCGGTAGGGTAATATAATCTGTGGCACCACCCAGATAAGTCTCTTCGACTGAGATAGTGCCATCGTGCGGAAGTTGCGGGCCACCCACCAACATACCCAGACCCAGCGGAAAGCCACCGGATAACACCCCGAGATCGCGCCATTTTTTCCATACTGGTCGATCACCCAGTAAACCATGCTCAATACTTTTACCCACCACCCAGCGTGTCAGCATGGTGCTGGACAACCGCCGCGCTACCTGACTGCCATTCACCGGCACGCCGAGAAATACCACCCGGCCTTTTTTTTCGACAATATGTTTATCAAACAGGTGCAACATCACCAGCCCGCCGAGTGAGTGGCAGACAAAGTGCACTACCGGCGCATCAATAGAATGGGCGAATTTATGTAAGCGCTCGGCGTTTTCTTCAGGGGTGGATTTTAACGAAGGGTAACGAAACTGATGGCACTCAAAATTCGCTTCAGTCAGGCGCTGACGCAGACGGAACATTTCGGTTCCGTTCATCCATAATCCATGCACGAGTATGACTGCTTCTTTCATTGGCATACAAAATACCTAAAAAAAACAGAAGTTTAAAGCTTTTTAATGGTTATTTTTTTAAGATGCAAATCAAAAACGATTTACCACTGAGGTCACGGAGGTCACAGAGAAAAGCGTATTTAGGCTACTGTGCCGCAGGTGCAGTACAATAAAAAACTCCGTGTCCTCCGTGTCCTCTGTGGTAAATATCTTTTTATTCTTTTGGCAGCTCTGGGTTGGCAGCCTTAAGGTGAAACCTCAAGCATCCGGTCTAGCGCCAGCTTGGCATTTTGTGCCACATCTTCCGGCACACTAATCTGATTCACCACATTGCCCTCCAGCAGATTTTCCAGTGTCCAGGCCAGATGCTGGGGATCAATACGGAACATAGTCGAGCACATGCACACCGTTGGCGACATAAAGTGCACAATTTTATTTTCCGCTGCAAACTGATCTTTTAAACGATTCACCAGATTCAGCTCAGTGGCAACTAACCAGCGGGTATTGGGCTGCGCATCGCGAATGGTATTAATAATATATTCCGTCGAACCTACATAATCTGACTTCTGGCAAACCTCATAAGAACTTTCCGGATGAGAAATAATTTTAGTTTCCGGGTACTGTTCTTTAAAATTATCAATTTGCTCCGGGGTAAACATCTGGTGCACTGAACAGAAGCCTTTCCATAAAATCATTTTGGCATTTTTAATTTGCTCGACCGTCAGTCCACCCATTTCCTGATCGTAATC
This sequence comes from uncultured Thiotrichaceae bacterium, assembly GCA_964531165.1. Lineage (GTDB taxonomy): Bacteria > Pseudomonadota > Gammaproteobacteria > SZUA-229 > SZUA-229 > SZUA-229. Next base: position 2,036 of record CAZHEA010000033.1, on the reverse strand, counting down.
CCACACCACCATTTCATCCATGGCGATACCCATGCTGGCAGCGGTGTTACGACCTAAATGCTGGTCCGGAAAAAACAGTATTTTTTCACGCTGAGTGAAAGACCACTCCAGCACATTGCGAGCATTGGTGGAGGTGCAAACGATACCACCGTGACGCCCGCAGAAACCTTTTAAATCAGCTGCGGAGTTTATGTAAGTGACCGGCGTCACCGTTTCATCCGGCTCAATCACGCTGGATAATTCAGCCCAGGCTTTTTCTACTTTAGCCAGATTCGCCATATCCGCCATTGAACAGCCGGCGGCTAAATCTGGGATAATTGAAATTTGATCTGAGCGGGATAAAATATCCGCCACTTCCGCCATAAAGTGCACGCCGCAAAATACGATGTACTCGGCTTTTGATTCGGATGCCGCACGTGAGAGCTTTAGTGAGTCACCGGTAAAATCGGAATGCTGAAACACTTCATCGCGCTGATAGTGGTGGCCTAAAATGACCAGTCGGTCACCTAACTTTTCTTTTGCTGCCAGAATACGTTGTTCACATTCATCATCGTCGAGTAGAGCATAGGGTTGGATTGCAGCTGCGGACATTGTGCGAGTTCTCAATTTTTTTGATTAGTGCACTATAAAGGCTGGTGGGAGTAAATCAACTATCTCGTTGTGGGGGGATTGGAGAATGTTTATGACCGAGAAGCCCACCTCTCTCAGCATCCCTTCAACTCCCGGGGTCTGACCTCAATTCGCCATGTGCCCACGCCTGTACGAAGTGTTTGACTCCGGACGGCTCTGGATGGCATCGATCAGGGGTCGGAGCGCTGTGAAGCGCGGTCCGACCCCGAGGGATATGTACCGCGAGAACCTCTCTCGAAAGATGCGCCTTAGCCTTTACTGCTCGCCTACCGGCTTGCGCAGTTTTATATTCAGCTCTTTCAACTGTGCGGCTGATACACCGGAAGGTGCATCGGTTAGCAGGCACGCTGCTGTCTGCGTTTTCGGGAACGCCATTACGTCACGAATTGAGCTCGCACCGGTCATTAACATCACCATGCGATCTAAACCAAAGGCTAAACCGGCATGTGGTGGGCAACCGTATTTCAGCGCTTCTAATAAGAAACCGAACTTCTCATCCGCTTCTTCGTCGCTGATACCGAGTATTTCGAAGACTTTCTTCTGCATATCGATGTCGTGAATACGTACCGAACCGCCGCCTAATTCACAGCCATTTAACACCATGTCGTAAGCGCGGGATAAACTTTCACCCGGATTTTTTTGTAGCTCTTCTATGCTACCTGAAGGTGCAGTAAACGGGTGATGCAGTGCATTCCAGCGTTCATCGCGAGTCCACTCGAACATCGGGAAGTCTACCACCCATAATGGTTTCCACTCACGGGACACCATATCCAGATCGTGACCCAGTTTCACCCGCAGCGCGCCCATGGATTCATTCACCATATTGGCATCGCCGGCACCGAAGAATAATAAATCGCCGGTTTGTGTACCGCTGCGTTTGATGATTTCTTCAATCGCTTCGTCCGGCAGGAATTTAACGATGGGAGACTGCAGACCTTCACGACCTGCATCCACATCATTCACTTTAATCCACGCCAGACCTTTTGCGCCATAACGACCAACAAATTCGGTGTAACCATCGATATCTTTACGGCTGAGTTTTGAACCATCCGGCACACGCAGCACAATCAAACGTCCATTCGGATCTTTTGCCGGGCCAGCGAAGACTTTAAACTCTACGTCTTCCATCAGGTCGCCGATGTCTACCAGCTCCATGTCGATACGTAAATCCGGCTTATCGGAACCAAAGCGATGCATGGCTTCTTTATAAGTCATACGCGGGAATGGATTCGGTAACGCCTCTTCTAAAACATGTGCGAATAAATCGCGGATCATGTTTTCGGTGACTTCCATCACCTGGTCTTCATTCATAAATGAAGTTTCGATATCAATCTGTGTGAACTCAGGTTGACGATCTGCACGTAAATCTTCATCACGGAAGCAGCGCACGATCTGATAATAACGAT
>CAZHEA010000032.1:0-33520 GCA_964531165.1 uncultured Thiotrichaceae bacterium | reverse complement strand
ATTTTAACTTCCGCAACATCACTGAACCTCTCGTTGTGATGCTCTCCATTCCGTTTGGTTTGATCGGCGGTTTCTGGTTGATCTATCTGTTGGGTTTCAATATTTCTGTGGCCGTGGTGGTAGGTTTTATTGCCCTGGCCGGTGTGGCTGTGGAGATCGGTGTGATTATGCTGGTATACCTGAATCAGGCATTACAGGAATATATCGATAAAGCCAGACTGGAAAAACGCAGTGTGACGGTAGATGAGTTACGTGCAGCGGTTGAAGAAGGTGCGTTGCTGCGAGTACGCCCGATTATGATGACGGTGGCAACCATCATCGCGGGCTTGTTACCGATCATGTTAGGCAGTGGTACCGGCTCAGAAGTCATGCGTCGAATTGCTGCGCCGATGGTAGGCGGCATGGTCAGCGCAACTATTTTAACACTCGTGGTTTTACCTTCAGTATTTTTCTTAATGAAGCAGAGCCAAGTTTTAAATATGAAGGTTGATTAATTATAATTTAACATGAGTCGCCAGCTTTCGGCTGGCGACTATAAATTTACAGGTGAAGTATGTCAGAACAATATTATTTTAAAGTTAATGGGATGAAGTGTGACGGTTGCGTGAGTAACGTTGAAAAAGCGGTAAAAAAACTACCCGGTATCGAATCGGTAGAAGTCGATCTGGATACAGCAATGACTGTAGTCAAGGGTCTGGCAAGTGCCGAATCGATAAGCGCTGCAATTGACGCGGCTGGCTTCAATGCAATACTGATTCCTGAATAAAGTTTTACAGTACGATAAAAATAATGAAGATTGTTATAAAAAACATGGTTTGTGATCGCTGTGTGCTGGTAATTAAAAATATCATGATGGAGCTGCAGTTGCCTGTGCGCTCAGTTGTTATGGGTGAAGTTGACTTTGTCGATGATACATTAAATGCTGAGGTTGTTGATAAAATAAAAAAGCTAATCGAACCATTAGGGTTTGAGCTGGTGGATAATAAAAAGCAGGTTTTAATCGAACAGGTAAAAACTTTACTTATAAAACTGGTGCAGGGAAATCTTGAGCAGCAACCGATTAAATTGTCTGAATATGTGGCGGATAATTTAAATCAGGATTACCATTCACTTAGTCAGCTATTCTCATCTATTGAAGGGATGACGATAGAAAAATATTTTATTCATTTAAAAGTTGAAAAAATAAAAGAGTTGCTGATGTATGAAGAGTTGAATCTTACTGAGATTTCATACCGGCTTGGTTATAGTAGTCTGGCGCACTTGAGTGCTCAGTTTAAGCAGATAACCGGTATGACTCCAACTGGCTTTAAAAAAATAAAACACAGTAGTCAACGACTGGCATTAGATAAAATTTAAAATTTGTTTAATTGAGCAACTAGATTTCCGCTGGTTCGGCGTAGCCTCTGACTTAGCATTTTTGATATTATCCATAATAGCTTAAAAGCCAGTTCAGAGTTGCTATTCAATAAAATAAACAGTTCTTCTTTCGATAAAAATAACATCTCAGTGTCCATTGCAGCAACTGCTTGTGCGGATCTGGGTTCGCCATCAATTAAGGACATCTCGCCAAAACTTTGAGAAGGCAGGATGGAAGCAATAATGTTGACCTGTGATCCGGACTCTTTCTTAATGATGTCTATCTTGCCTTTAGTTACAATAGCCATCGTATTATCCTCTGCACCCTCATCGAAAATTATTGTACCCCTGCCGGCAGTATAAAGTTGCATATGTTGACTAATGGTGCAAATTTGGTCCCATGAAAAATCTGCCGCCCATCGGGTAAGGTCAAGACTGTTTGCAAGCTCCTCCTCTGTGCTATTAATTTTTTTTAACGTCATAGATTATGCCTCGCATTATATATCAATAGTCTAACTCAGAATAAGTATAGTAATAATTGAAGAAGGTCTCTATTTTAGAAAGTCACAGCAATATATCAGCTAGTTTAGTGGCATAAATTAACGTATATTGAAGTGATATGAAAAATTTCAATAACCCTAATTGCGAATCCTGTTTGTCATGAGTAAAGAATTCATCGTTATTAAAGGCGCACGTCAGAATAATTTAAAAGATCTGGATATTACTCTACCTACCAATGAGCTAATAGTCGTAACCGGAGTGAGTGGTTCGGGTAAGTCGACACTGGCTTTTGATACGATTTATGCTGAAGGTCAGCGTCGTTACGTAGAGACTTTTTCTGCGTATGCGAGACAATTTCTTGAACGCATGGATAAACCGGCTGTTGAAAGTATACAAGGTATACCGCCGGCAATTGCAATTGATCAAACCAGTCAGGTTCGAACGTCACGCTCTACCGTCGGCACGATGACTGAGCTAAATGATTACCTGAAATTACTGTTCTCGCGAATAGCTGTTTTATACTGTACTAATTGTGCTAAAGAAGTGATTTGTGATTCTGCGCAGAGTATTGTAGAAGATATTTATGAAAATATTACTGATGAGACGCGGATTATGGTTTGTTTGCCAATATCAGTGCCGGATAATTTTTCAGAAGATGAAATTATTGGCTATCTGAATCAGCAGGGTTATACGCGTATACACTCTCGTAATAAAGTGCATATAGAAGTTATTCAGGACCGGTTAAAAGTCACAAATGAGAATCGGGATAGATTGACTGAAGCAGTAGAAACGTCAATAAAACATGCTCAGGGGCGGGTGATTGTTTACCGCCTTGATGATAATAAAAAAGTGCAGCAAGCATATCGTTTTTCTATACATCATCATTGTGCTGAATGTGATATTGAATATGCAAAGTCCAGCCCGAGTCTGTTTTCATTCAATTCGCCACTTGGCGCCTGTGAAAGCTGCAAGGGGTTCGGTCGCATTATTGGTGTGGACTATAACCTTGTTATCCCTGATGAAAAAAAGTCAATACAAGACGGCGCAATTAAACCAATACAAACACCCAGTTATTTAGAAGTGCAGGAAGCGTTAATGGGCTTTGCTATAAAAAAAGGCATACCGGTTGATAAACCCTGGGGGCAGCTTACAAAAAAACAGCAACGCTGGGTTATTGAAGGAGAAGGTAGTTGGGATGATGGTGTCTGGTTTGGGGTGCAGCAGTTCTTTACCTGGCTGGAAAGCAAAGCATATAAAATGCATATTCGTGTCTTGTTGTCTAAATATCGTTCGTATACTCTTTGTGATAGCTGTAATGGCAGCCGCTTAAAAGATCAGGCGTTATGGTGGAGACTAGGGAGTCTTGAGCATTCAAATAAAGTCATAGAGATAAAAAAACGCTATGTTGCGAATGGTTTGACGCTGTCTGAAAAAAATATTCGATACCTGCCGGGATTAACTATTCATGATGTCTTAAAATTGCCGTTAAAGCAGTGCGCTAGTTTTTTTAAGGAAATAACAAAAACCATGGTGCTGGATGAGGCCAGTTTATTGATAATGAATGAAATAGACTCGCGGCTGAATTATTTATTAGAAGTGGGGTTGGGGTATTTAACTTTAGATCGTCAGTCGCGTACTTTAAGTGGTGGCGAGGTGCAACGAATTAATTTAACTACAGCGCTCGGCACTTCACTGGTCAATACTCTGTTTGTGCTGGATGAACCAAGCATCGGTTTGCACCCAAGGGATATTAAGCGGCTGGTAAATGTTTTGCACCGTTTGCGTGATGCGGGGAATACGCTTTTAGTTGTTGAGCATGATCCACAGGTAATACTGGCGGCAGATCGAATATTAGATATTGGGCCGGGCCCGGGAAAACAGGGTGGTGAAATATGCTTTTATGGGACAGCTAAGCAGTTGTTGCGTGATCGGCACTCGCTGACAGCAAAATACCTGACAGGTGAAAAAACTGTTTTATTTGATTCGTCTAATACAGTAGCGAAGTCAAAAGAAACGAATAAAAAACATAACTGTATACAAATATTAGCCGCAACAGAGCATAATTTAAAATCAGTTGATGTCACAATTCCACTGCAACAGCTGGTCTGTATAACCGGCGTCAGTGGCTCTGGAAAGTCGACTTTACTGCGTGGTGTACTCTACCCCGGGTTATGTAAGCTAAAGGGTAAGGCGGTTGAAGCTCCGGGTGTCTGTAAAAAAATAACCGGTCACCAGTATATAGACGATGTGGTACTGGTTGATCAGAGTCCTATCGGAAAAACTACCCGGTCAATTCCGGCAACGTATGTCGGTGCCTTTGATGCCATTCGAAAATTATTTGTTGCTCAGCCGCTGGCTAAAGAACGTAAATATACTCCAGGTACGTTTAGCTTTAATTCAGGAAATGGACGGTGTCCGACCTGTTCCGGTAATGGTTTTGAGATGGTGGAGATGCAGTTTCTAAGTGATGTGTATATTCGTTGTCCGGATTGTGATGGTAAACGCTATCGTGATGAAATATTGCAGATTAAACTGCTGGGAAAAACAACCAGTAAAAATCATGATAAAAAAAGGGCTGATATTCAGGCAAAATCGATTGCTGATATTTTGCAGATGACAGTAGCAGAAGCGTTGCAGTTTTTTAAGCATGAAGAAGATGTGGTGCGGACATTGCAGCCGCTGGTTGATGTGGGGCTGCATTATGTGCAACTGGGGCAGGCCGTGCCGACACTCAGTGGTGGCGAGGCGCAGCGTCTTAAATTGGCGGGGCATCTGGCAAAACAATTAATCAGTGAAAGAAAAAAAACCTCAAAAGGCCGGCTTGCAACAACAAAAACAGGCACCTTGTTTTTGTTTGATGAGCCTACCACCGGTTTGCATTTTGATGATATTGCAACATTAATGAAAGCCTTTCGACAGCTAATTGATGCGGGACATTCGTTGTTGATAATAGAACATAATCTGGATGTGATTCGCAATGCTGACTGGTTGATTGATATCGGTCCGGAAGGCGGCGAGGGCGGTGGTGAACTAATTGCACAGGGTACGCCGCAGCAATTAATGTCAAAAAGTAAGACATATACAGCCAATGCATTACGTGAATATGAAAAGACATTTGATACATCTAAAAAAGTAAGCTTATCAGATCAGTTGTTGGTGAAAAAACCATTGAGAATTAAAAACCAGTCGATCGAAATACATCATGCTCGGGAACATAATTTAAAAAATATTGATATCAGCATTCCCCGAAATAAATTTAGTGTTATTTCGGGTGTCAGTGGTAGTGGTAAAAGCACCGTTGCATTTGATATTGTTTTTGGAGAAGGGCAGCGACGATACCTGGAGTCACTTAATGCTTATGCACGACAGTTTGTGCAGCCCGCCAGCCGAGCGGATGTGGATGCCGTTCATGGCATACCGCCGACGGTTGCCATTGAGCAACGAACCAGTCGTGGTGGCCGCAAAAGCACAGTGGCTACGTTGACAGAAGTTTATCATTTTATGAGGTTGCTATTTGTAAAGTTGGGCAAGCAGTATTGTTCGGAATGTAATGTAGCGATTGAGCCACAATCATTAGATGTGATTTTAGCGATGGTGCATAAAAAATATTCAGGCTGTGAAGTTGTGATGCTGGCGCCATTAGTGGTCGCAAGAAAGGGTATTTATAGTGAGTTAGCAAAGTGGGCAGCAAAAAAATTCTATAGCCATTTGCGGGTTGATGGGGTGTATCAGACAACTCAGCCGTGGCCTGAGCTGGCACGTTATAAAGAACATAATATTGAACTGCCATTGGCTAAAATTAAAGTCACCGCAAAGAAAGATAAAGAAATAAGGCTATTGTTACAGCAAGCACTGGATATCGGTCATGGTGTAGTGATAGTAGAGCCGCAAAATACACGATCAACAAAACATAAGGTAGAGTGTCTTTTCTCGACTGAACGAGCCTGTCCGTCATGTGGCAAAGGTTTCGATGAACTGGATCCTAGATTGTTTTCCTATAATTCAAAACATGGCTGGTGTACAACGTGCTTTGGAACCGGTGAAGTGATTAGCGGGTTTAACGAAGAGCAAAGTGGAGAAGAAAGTGCATGGCTGGACGACAGCGTTGAACAAGATATAAAAGCCTGCCCGGCGTGTGACCAGCAACGCTTAAATACAACGGCACTGGCTGTGCGATTTAGAGATAAAAGTATTGCAGAGCTAGCGGCCCTGTCAGTAGATGACGCGCAAAACTGGTTTAAAAAATTAACGTTGAAATCGCATGAACAGGCAATTGCCAATGACCTGTTAATTGAAATGCGTGGACGATTAAGTTTTTTACAACGTGTGGGTTTAAATTATTTATCCCTTGATCGTTCAGCGCCAACACTCAGTGGCGGTGAGGCTCAACGCATTCGCCTGGCATCTCAGTTGGGTTCAAATTTACAGGGTGTGTGCTATATCCTTGATGAACCGACGATTGGCTTGCATGCCCGGGATAATCATCAGCTGATTGAAACGTTACGAGAAATTCAACAACAGGGAAATACAGTGCTGGTGGTTGAGCATGATGAAGATACGATTCGTGAAGCGGATTATGTTATTGATATGGGGCCGGGTGCAGGGGTGGAAGGGGGCGAGGTGATTGCTGCCGGGACTTTGAAGCAATTAATGAAAAATAAAAAATCTATCACCGGTCAGTTTATGGCAAAGCCGTTACGCCACCCTATGTCGAATTTGCGTGACCTGGAAAAACGAAAAAAGTGGGCGCCTGAATCAATAAAAGTTAGCGGCGCACATCAGAACAATCTGGCAAAAATGCATATCAGTATCCCATTACGAAAACTGGTGTGTGTGTCGGGTGTCAGTGGTAGCGGTAAAAGCACGCTGGTTAGGTCGGTTTTACACCGTAATTTAAAAACGGTTATTAATTATCAGCGATCAAAGGCCGGTCGCTTAAGAAAAATAGTCTGGCAGGGCTGCCAGTTAATCGAAGGCTGGCAGAGTGTTCAGCGTGTTTTAGAAGTCGATCAAACGCCAATTGGCAAAACACCTCGGTCATGCCCCGCAACCTATATTGGCATATGGGATACGATAAGAAAATTATTTGCTGACACGGTTGATGCGAGAATTAAAGGATATAAACCCGGGCGATTTTCGTTTAATGCAGGTGATGGACGATGTGCTACCTGTGGTGGCCATGGCATGCGAAAAATAGAAATGAATTTTCTGCCGGATGTGCGAGTAGAGTGTGAAGACTGTCATGGTATGCGCTTTAATGATGAAACATTATCAGTAACGTTTAAAGAAAAAAATATTGGTGAGGTGCTGGCGATGAATGTAAACACCGCGACTGAATACTTTTCGGCGATTCCCTCTGTACATCATGCGTTGCAATTATTGCAGGATGTTGGTTTGGGGTATTTGACCTTAGGGCAGCAAAGTCCGACCTTAAGCGGCGGAGAAGCGCAGCGCATTAAGCTGGTTGCGGAGCTGTCTAAAGCTAATAGCAAAACCTGTCAGCATAATCTTTATGTACTGGACGAGCCCACCGTTGGGTTGCATATGGCGGATGTAGAAAAGTTACTGAGAGTATTGCACCGGCTGGTAGATACAGGAAATTCGGTGATTGTCATCGAGCATAATTTAGATGTGATTGCAGAAGCCGATTGGGTGATTGATATTGGGCCAGAGGGCGGAAAGCAGGGCGGGAAAATTGTTGCGCAGGGTAAACCGGAGACTATTTGTAAGCGTAAAAAATCCTATACGGGTAAATATTTGCGCGAGCTTATGAAGTAGTTTGTGAGCATAATTAAAATTAATTATTGGCGCGTACAATCAGGTCACTGTGTTCCTAATTGCAGTCATCCGGTTATGATAGAACCCATGAGCTAACGGAACAGCAGTGAAAAACGGCACTATTTCTGTCGTCTGGCAAAACCCGCGATTCCGAGCAGCCCAGAAACAAATAACCAGACTGAAGCAGGCACAGGTACCGCTGTCAGTGGCACGTTATTCTGCATCCACTGGCGTGTAGCCGACTCCAGAGGTGCATCTGCAGAACCGCGTAATATAACATCGGCATTGGTATTACTTGCCGCATTGCTTGCATCTAAAAATCCATTACGTAATTGATGGCAGCGACTTTCAGTATATGAAACAGCTGCGCCGTTATTACGTGTATAAAATGTATTATTTGAAAAGTCAGGGCAGCCTAATGCTAACTGAGTGTAGCTTAAATCATCGCCACCAAATGCTGTCATTCGGTTGGCGGCAAAGCTAGCTGCACTGCTGTCCAGATCTCCGTATATATCCAGTACGGGTAAGGTTGAAATTAAATTCAGGTTATTGGTAGTGTCGTAAATATTTATGTTGTTAGCTGTGGTTGGTGAGGTATTACCGATGCCGCCATACATGCCCACTCCGATTAAACCGCCAAGTGTTACATTTGAATTAATATCTAACAAACCCTGTTGCCATGCCGCTGCGGTGGCGGTAGCGAAACGTGAACCAAGGCTGAATCCAGCAATGACAATAGTATCAATGTTATTGTTGCTGGCGACTAGCGAATTAACCGCCGTATTAAAATAAGAATATACCCGGTTCTCAACTGAGCCTTCATTGGCTAAATAGTTGTTAAAGCTGGTGCCGCCTGTGGGTACGGGATTATCAATAGATAGCGTAGTATAACCATCATTGTTTAAGGTTTTGCGTAACTGGCGAACTACATCGCCATTCGGGGTCTGTCCTCTACCATGAAAGAAAATCACGCCGACATTAGGAGAGTTATTGCCTTCGAGTAATAAGCCGTTAATTGTTTCAGAGCCTGTGCTGAGTGAAATAGCATGTGCCTGTATGCTGCCGAGCAGAAATATAAAAATAGACAAACCAGTGTTTTTTATCATAACTTGTGTACCGTGCTGTGTAAAAATTTAAAACGAAAATAAATAATATCACGTAAATGGTCTGAATCTATAATGTGTTTTTGAGATTCGCGAATATTATAAATTAAATTTTATAATGCTTAAAAAAATGGAATAGAAATGAGCGCAATGTACTCTTATAGAATGCGCGTATGAAAATACAGGGTTTGTGCCGCTACAGGTAAGATTAAAACGGTTGCTGAAATGAGAATAAAGTGTTCAGTACAAGGCTCGCAGCATTTCGATCAGTTGCGGGTCATCCCAGGCAATAGCCGAGTTCACACCGTAAACTATTTTTCCCTGTGTGTTGATAATAAACGTGGAAGGGTAGGTGATGACATGCCATTGCTTAGCAAACTCACCGTTAGTATCCATTAATACCGGGTATTCGACATTCACGTTATTTAAAAAATTCAAAATCGTTTGTTTATTTTCCGCATAGTTTATTGAAATAAGTTCAAATGGCCTGTCCTGCATTTTTTTCTTTAGACGGTTTAATGATGGTATTTCTTCAACACAGGGTGGGCACCATGTTGCCCAGAAGTTAATTACGGTGACCTTTCCGGTGAAGTCGTTTTTTATAAAGGATTGATCATTTGCATCAAGTAAATTTATAGAGAGTGGCTGGTTTTGGCCCTTATATTTTTTCAGATAAATATCAATTCCGTTTTTATTGGAATTTGTATTAGTTAGTAAAACTGGCTTTTCAGGAACAGAATGTTTTTCTAAAAGCGGCAGCAATTTTCTGATATTCGGTGCCAGTGTCTGCCGTTGTTGCTGTATTAGTGGTATTGGCTGTTCGCTGTAAAAAAGACTCATAATCTCAGGGATCATCTTTACATAAACCGCATTGTCGTGTTGCTGTAGTTTATTAAGAACCGTTTTAAATTGATTAATATTGCCGCTTTTTTGTGTCTGATAAAGAGCGATTGGAATATTGGTTGCGTCCATAATCGGCATATACTCCGGGTCGAGCCCCAGTGGTGGAACGGATGCATAACTGGACGGTGAAAATAGTAGAGCACCGATCAGGTAAGCATCAGGTTGTTGTTTGCTCTGCCATTGATGCGCGCCAATTAATGCACTGACTGCCGCATAAGAATCTCCGGTGATAATGATTTTTTTAGCGGTTGACTGGTGAGCGTATTCTATTAACTCTGCAATATATTGACCGCTTAACTGTCTGATGGATTTTATGCCAGGCGGCATAAAAAGGGATTCGACGATGTCTGCCTGCCAGACTTCAATCTGTTGTTCATTGAGTAATTGGGCCATTTGATGATGACCCTTACGAAAGCCGTACTCAGGTGCCAGCCATAGCAGCAAATAGTCACTGGTTTTTTGTGGTTTGAATATATTAACAATTAAGTCAACATCATCTGAAACCGCGACTGAAATTTCCTGTTGTGAATTTTTTGCCTGACAGGCAAAAGCTGAAATAGATAAAATGAGTGTAAAGTGTAATTGGCGTAACAACAACATTTTTTATAAATCCGAATAACTGTATTGTGAATGATGCAAAAAAACGTAAAATTATTTATTCTATAAAATTAAACGAGAATTATATAATACTCGTTTACTGGTTCAGAGGTATTATTATACCCCGTCTTTATATTAGCTGGAGTCAGTATGTCGAACCAGAGTTATCGCTTATCTATTTCCGGGATGTCATGTGCCGGTTGTGTGGCGGGTGTCGAAAATGCATTAAATAGTGTGCCGGGTGTGGTATCAGCTGCGGTTAATTTTGCAGAGCATACGGCCAGTGTGACGGGTGTAATGACAGCTGAGCAGCTAGTTAAGGCAGTAAAAGGTGCGGGTTATGATGCGGCTGAACTAACCGCCGGAGATGCTGAACAAATAGAAGAAAAAGATCAGCAGGATTTACTCTACTATCAGCAGTCTATAAAAAAATCGCTGATCGCCGGTTTAATTGGTTTTCCTTTATTTATCGCAGCTTTGCTCGGCTATTTGCCATCGTTAGAGTCGTTAACTGATAAAGTTTTCTGGCTGGTTATGGGCTTGTTAACACTGGCGGTGATGCTCTATTCAGGCAGGCATTTTTATGTCGGTGCCTGGAAGGCGTTGCAGGTGCATAACGCGAACATGGATACCCTGATTGCATTAGGCACTGGAACCGCGTGGTTGTTTTCCATGTTTGTACTGGCCTTTACCAGTTGGCTGCCGGAAAATGCTCAGCATGTTTATTTTGAAGCTACCGCCATCATTATTTCCCTGATTAATTTAGGTTCGGCACTGGAAAGTAAGGCGCGGGGAAAAACTTCGGAAGCGATTAAACGCTTAATTGGCTTACAGCCCAAAACCGCAAGGGTAGTGCGTGATGGAAAGGAAATGGATATCCCCATCGAAAATGTGGGTCTGGATGAGACTCTGCGAGTTCGTCCGGGTGAAAAAATTGCAGTAGATGGAAAAATAGTTGAAGGTTCATCCACAATTGATGAGTCCATGCTAACTGGTGAGCCAATGCCGGTAGAAAAAAACAGGGGTGATGAAGTGGCTTCGGGCACCATTAATAAAACCGGAACATTCTTATTTGTTTCTACCCGTATTGGTAAAGACACCGCGCTGGCTCGCATTATTGAAATGGTCCGTAAAGCGCAGGCCAGTAAACCGGCGATTGGTAAGCTAGTGGACAAAGTCGCCGCTGTATTTGTACCGGTGGTGTTAATACTCGCGGTGATGACTTTTTTAGTCTGGTTTAATTTCGGGCCTTCACCGAGCTTTACTTATGCCTTAGTTGCGACCATGACGGTATTAATTATTGCCTGTCCCTGTGCGCTGGGTTTGGCTACACCCATTTCAATTATGGTGGGTGTGGGCAAAGCCGCGGAGTCCGGTATTTTGATTCGTAACGGCGATGCACTTCAACAGGCCGGAAAACTGAGTGTGGTAGTACTGGATAAAACCGGTACGGTTACACAGGGTAATCCCGCGGTAACCGATATTAAATCGTTAGCACATACGTCAGATGATGAATGTTTAGCGTTGGCGGCAAGTCTGGAGTTACTGTCTGAACATCCACTGGCAGAAGCGGTGGTTATCGAAGCAAATAGTAGAAACTTAGTACTCTCAGATGTTGAAAACTTTCAGGCAATTGCGGGTCAGGGTGTAATTGCCTGCATTGATGGGAAACAAATACTTCTGGGCAATGAAAAACTAATGCAAAAAAATAATATTGATGTCGATGAGTTGCAGGCTGAAATTAATGTGCGATCTGCTGAAGCTAAAACACCGGTTTATTTTGCAGTTAACGGAAAAGCCAGCGGGGTGATTACGATTGCGGATCCTATTAAAGCTGATTCAAAAATGGCGATTAAACAAATGCAGGAACAGGGATTAAAAGTGGTATTGCTGACCGGTGACAATAGAGTGACCGCAGAAGCGGTTGCAAAATCCGTGGGAATAGATGAAGTTATAGCCGAAGTGATGCCGGACGAAAAAGCCGATAAAGTGAAACTATTACAACAGCAGGGTTATATTGTCGGCATGGTGGGTGATGGCATTAATGATGCGCCGGCACTGGCTGGAGCCGATGTGGGCTTTGCAATTGGTACGGGCACCGATGTGGCAATTGAAAGTGCAGATATCACATTGATGCGAGGCTCATTACATGGCGTTGTTGATGCGATTATTATTTCCCGTGCAACAGTGCGCAATATCAAGCAGAATTTGTTTGGTGCCTTTATTTATAATGCTGTCGGTATACCCGTTGCTGCGGGAGTTCTGTACCCTCTAATGGGGTTACTTTTAAATCCGATGATCGCCGGTGCTGCAATGGCGATGTCATCGGTAACTGTCGTCACAAATGCTAATCGATTACGTCTTGTCAAAACACATCAGCGAGGAGAATTTAAATGATGCTAATGGTTAATTTATTCGGTTTGAGTTTGATCGTTTTAATTATCTGGTGGTTCTGGCTGGCGAAAAACTGACAGTGAGACACAGTTTGTAATTGCATGAGTCGGCTTAGCCGGTGACATATGTGCGATACATAGTAAGTAGTTTATTTGCGCTGTTTCTGGCCTGTTAGATTTCGTTGTATTTGGCTGTTTTTTATTGTCAGTTAAAGCTGTATCCTGCCGATGCGACTATGATTCTCATGGTAATTACTAAAACCTTGAACTGCCCCGCATTTGAAGGGCGGAAATATGTGAATAAGCCAGCATAAAGCAAGCACTAACCGGCGTTATAGTAACGTTCATTTTTTACTATATGGAATAGTCAAATGAACGGCTTATATTCCTTCTTTCAGGGTTTGTCCAGCGCAGAAGTTTCTGAAATAAAATCTAAATCAGTATTAAAAAAATATAACAAAGGAGATCTCGTTTTTGCCGAAGGTGATAATGTGGATTACTTTTATATTATTGAGTCCGGTGGCATTTCAATTTATGTTGATAAATGTGGAACGGATGAACCAATATGTCGATTAGCTAAGCATGATTATTTTGGTGAAATGGCTATTTTTAATAAAGATCGGCGAACTGCATCTGCAATGGCCTGTGAAAATACGGTTTTATTCGGTATAGATAAAGACAGATTTTTGCAATTTATAAAACGCTTCCCTCAGTTAGCCGTTAAGTTTAAAACAGTTTTGGCTAAGCGTAATGAAGAACTATTATTAATAGAAAGCTTGATGTTGAGTACCGGAATAAACGGGAAAAAACTGCAGATTAGTATTAAAGGTGATCCATCTATCAGAGAATCGGCATTTTTTAGGCGACGCTATGAGAGTGTAGTGGATAAGCTGCTGCCTGAACTAGAGCCAGTATTAGAAGATTTGTTACTGAATCGTTGTATTTATAAACTTTTTTTAAACTTTAACAGTGGTGAAGTACGGACTCGTTCGGTGTTTAATCCGTTTAATGAAAAAATACATACGGTTAATAAACTAATTAATAAAGCCTATGTCGATCGACATTTTTTAAAAATATCGTACCTTGAAAAGTCACAGTTTATTAAGCGGTTATTCGGCTTTGTATCGACAGATACGTTATTTAGTCAATTACCCGGGTTTATGAAAAATACATTTATAAAGTTAAATGAAAACTGGCAACCGGTTGAGCAAAAAAACATCAGCATTGTGATGAAGCAGTTAAGAGTGTTGCGGAATATTAAAAGTTTTTATTTACGTAATTTAAGTATCAGTATTATTCAGGATACGATACGATTACAGTTTAACTGTGATGGCACGCACTTTTTAAGCTCGGAGGACTATTCGCAGTTTTTGCAGGAAAATTTATCGGCGACGGAATAGTGATTTTTGCCATAGCAATGTAAATGA
Source organism: uncultured Thiotrichaceae bacterium (assembly GCA_964531165.1). Taxonomy (GTDB): domain Bacteria; phylum Pseudomonadota; class Gammaproteobacteria; order SZUA-229; family SZUA-229; genus SZUA-229. The sequence continues at coordinate 19,462 of CAZHEA010000032.1, read as the reverse complement.
TTCGGACATAAAAAAACACATTACGTAGAGGCAATGTGTTTTTTTAGCTATGATTTAAACGTCGACCTTTTTAAAATGTCTTTCTTAAATAGTCTAAAACATTTTTCAGATCCGCATTTGTTAATGCACTGTTACCTCCTTTAGCTGGCATTGCCATGGGTGAGCCGGGGCTTTGCATACCCTTTTTTAAGCTGTTCATTAATGCCTTGTCAGACTTGCTTAAGCGACCGCTTTTGTCGGTGAAGTTTGGTGTACCCGGTACGACACCCTTACCATCACCACCATGACAGGCGATGCAGGTAGAGGTGTAAACCTCTTCGCCGGATAAGCCTGTAGATGTGCGACTACTATTGCTAGCAGTGGGCCTGACAAAATTACTGCTGGCACTATTAGATGCCTGTAAAAAGCTTAAAATATCACGGGTATCCTGCCCCGTTAAACCGGCGCGCACCCGCATGTGAAACAGGGTGCTAATCCACTGGTCATCACGCAGTTCTTTTGCATCGCGAATATTATGGCAGCGACCACAATTATCAGACCAGGCTTTAGCGCCATTAGCAGCATTGCCGGTAGGCGGCCATTCACTGGACTGAGCAACAGAGCTTAAAATTAATAAACCTGCGGCTGTCATCAAGGTATATAAGTGCTTATTTAAATTTTTCATGTGATATCTCCTTAGAAGCCGTAAGCCATCTGTAGATGTATTTTATCTAACGCATCGTTCGCATTATTGTCATTTGATTCAAAAGCAAACTTGGCGATGACACTACTGGTAAAAATGTAGTTTATGCCAGCGGTAGTTCGTTTTAGCTTGTCTTCAGGATTGTTGTAAGTACTGGTGCGAATAACCGCTTCCCACTTTGTTTGGGGGAAACGGTAGGCCGCCTGTACATAGGTTGCATCGAAGGTGGCTTCTTCGCTGAGGCCATCATCACGTTCGCCGTAGGTTTGTTTAACATATTCGCCGCGTAGATCTAAGCCGCCCAGATGCCAGGTGAAATCAGCGCCAATAAAATCCCAGTCGCGTTTAATATCAAAACTACTGGCGGATAAATCGGGTATCGCATCAGGGCTATAAATTTCACCGGCTTTGCCGGTTGCCCAGGATAAGCCAACGTCAACTTTACTGGCAGGATGATAAATGCCAAAGCGCCCACCAAAATTTTTGGCGCCATCAGGGTCGGCATTAAAACCGGGTGAATGCGCTTCTTCTACTTCGTCGTTATCAGCAGCAGACATTTCAGCGGCTACCCCGTTACCGGTATAAACCGCATAGTTGGCACTGAGTGATGGACCCATTTTAAAACCGCCGCGAACCTGAATGCCGACATCAGCTAAAGGCGCTGCGCCACCATGACCAAAACCAATGGGTGCTGATGGCAGTTTATTTATCCACGAAGGATGACCATTCTGGCGGAATTGCCCTAATGGACTCAGAAAACGCCCCATAACAAGAATGGCATAGTCATTCATAAAGTAGTCGATGGTGAAGTATTCCATTTCAACTTCTGTTTCTCCTAGCTCATTTACTTCAAAAGCCAGCTCTGCACCCATCATGACTCGGTCCATTACCTGATAATGAAAAATAGGAGCAAATGAACCGGTAGCAAAACTGCTGCCATCGTCTGTGTTATGGTAATTCACGTCCGCATAACCGGCCATATGAATTAGTGTATTAGGGGTTTTCCATTCTTGCGCTTCGGCGACTTTCTGTTCCAGTTGCTCGATGGTTTGCCAGAGGGCTTCAATTTCCTGGTCGGTTGTATTAGCGAGTAACAGAGAGGGAGTCACGCTGGCAATGGCCAATGACAGAATGGTTTTTGTCATTGCATGCTTGGAAATACTCATGAGTATTCTCCTTGGTAAAATTAATAAATCGTCATGCGTTTAGTACGGCTTAAAAAATAATTAAAGCAGTACCTGATACGCAAATAAGTTGAAAAATATTGTTTTAAATCGTAAATCTTATGTTCGGCAAATCAAATTAGAACTTAACTGATTTGCGCGTACGTTATGATTTAGATGATGGGTGGGCGCAGTAACGGATTGTTAAAAGGTTGTGAATAGAGGTGATTTATCTGGATTTTAATATCGAAGAGATGACGGTTATATTCATTGTTCTGTGCAAGTAAATCAATATAAACTGAGCTGGCCAGATGTGGCATACAGTTGCAGTTGTCACAATCGCAAATTGGCTTTTCATTTTCACAATGATTATCTTCAAGGTTGTTCTGGTGGCTGGATTGCAAACTGCTTTGTGCGTGCGTGCCTGAATGTTCGCATGAAGTTGCAGACAGGGCATTAGCAGACGAAAGCGTTAAACTGAGAATGCTTAGCATCAGTAATGATAACGCGAGTTGTTTTATTTTATAAATCATTGCGTTGACAGTGTGTATTGCTTTTTTCCTAATCTGTAGGCAAGTTTAGTTCAGGCTAATATTATGTTGTTGATGTATATCAAATGATTTATATGGTTTCAGGTGAATCACATAAATGAATGAACCGATGCTAACAGACAGGTTCATATTAAATACCCTGTTTTATAGGAGCTACTTATTTTAAAACCGGTAGCAATTCGATTATCACAATGAGGATGTCGTTATGGAAGCAGATCCAGTATGTGGCATGAGTGTTAAAATAGATTCAGAATATCAGTTTCATTATGAAGATAAGGATTATCGGTTTTGCAGTGATCACTGTCAGCATAAGTTTAAAGATAACCCTGAAATATACCTTCATCCAGCAGACGCGGATCAGTGTGTGGATGGAAGTTGCGATTTAGATATTGGCCTAACTCAGTTTATCTGTCCCATGCATCCTGAAATTATTGAAGAGCATCCCGGTAGCTGCCCGAAATGTGGCATGGCGTTAGAGGCTATGGGTGCACCGGTAACCAAAACACAATATACCTGCCCTATGCATCCTGAAATCGTTCGGGATGAGCCAGGCAGTTGTCCGAAATGTGGAATGGCATTGGAGGCAATGACGGTTACCGCAGAAGAAGATACATCAGAGCTGGATGATATGAGCCGGCGCTTCTGGTTTAGTACGATATTGTCTTTGCCGGTATTCTTTCTGGCGATGGTCGCCGATTTATTTCCATCGCTATTGCCGTCTGGGCTATCAATGATCGCGGTGCAATGGATTGAATTTGCATTAGCAACACCGGTAGTGCTATGGGGTGGCTGGCCGTTTTATGTGCGTGCAGTGCAGTCGGTGAAAACCTGGAATTTAAATATGTTCACACTGATCGGTCTGGGGGTTTCCGTTGCCTGGGTATACAGTGTCGTCGCATTGTTGGCACCACACATTTTTCCGCCTGTAATGCTAACTGAAGATGGCCTGGTACATGTTTACTTTGAAGCAGCAGCGGTTATTACTGCATTGGTTCTATTAGGGCAGGTGTTGGAATTGCGGGCGCGCTCGCGTACCAATGCAGCTATTCAAATGCTGCTGGGGCTGGCACCGAATACCGCGCGTTTAGTGACGGCGGATGGTGATGAAAAAGATGTGCCGCTACAGCAGGTGCAGGTGGGAGATATTTTACGTATTCGTCCAGGTGAAAAAATTCCGGTGGATGGCGAAGTCACTGATGGTACGAGTAATGTGGATGAATCTATGGTTACTGGAGAACCATTGGCCATTGAAAAAACCGCCGGTGAAAAATTAATTGGTGCAACTTTAAATGGTACCGGCAGTTTATTAATGCGGGCAGAAAAAATTGGCGGTGATACATTATTATCACAAATAATAAATATGGTGGCAGAAGCACAAAGGTCACGTGCCCCGATTCAGAAAATGGCGGACAGTGTTGCCGGAATATTTGTACCGATTGTGGTTGGTGTTGCAATTATTACCGCAATCATCTGGGGCGTATGGGGGCCGGAACCTAAACTGGCTTATGCCATTATTAATGCAGTGGCGGTATTAATTATTGCCTGCCCATGTGCCTTAGGTTTAGCAACCCCGATTTCAATTATGGTGGGTACCGGTAGAGGCGCTACCGAAGGTGTGCTCATTAAAAACGCCGAAGCGTTGGAAACGCTGGAAAAAATAGATACGCTGGTGGTGGATAAAACCGGTACCTTAACGGAAGGTAAACCAAAGTTGGTTTCTGTGATTGCGACAGGTGATTTAGATGAGCAGAAGATGCTCGCACTTGTTGCGAGCTTAGAGCGAGCGTCTGAGCATCCGTTGGCCGAAGCTATTGTGAACGGTGCGCAGGAAAAAAATATCGACTTTATAGCGGTCGAAAACTTTCAGTCGATTACCGGTAAAGGTGTAACCGGCGAGATTGACGGCCATAGAGTTGCACTGGGTAATGCCGGTTTGTTACAGCTGCAAAATATCGAGACGGATGCTTTATCTGCACAGGCGGATAAATCCCGTGCAGAAGGGCAAACCGTTATGCTGATTGGCATAGACGGGAAAGCCGCTGGCCTGATTGGCGTGGCAGACCCGATAAAGGCCACTACGGCACAGGCTATTGCGGATTTACATGCGCAAGGCATTAATGTTGTGATGTTAACCGGTGATAGTAAAATTACGGCACAGGCAGTTGCAAAAAAATTAAATATTAATCAGTTGCAGGCAGAAGTACTGCCGGAGCAGAAAGCCGATGTGGTTAAAAAGTTACAGGCTGAAGGACATATCGTTGCAATGGCCGGTGATGGCATAAATGATGCGCCCGCACTGGCGCAGGCTCAGGTGGGTATTGCCATGGGTACGGGCACGGATGTCGCGATGGAAAGTGCAGGTGTTACACTTGTAAAAGGTGATTTAACCGGCATTGTTCGAGCCCGTAGGTTAAGTCATGCAACGATGCGAAATATTCGTCAGAATTTATTTTTTGCTTTCATTTACAACTCTGCAGGTGTGCCGGTTGCCGCGGGTGTATTGTATCCTTTCTTTGGTATCTTACTGTCGCCAATGATAGCGGCGGCGGCTATGAGTTTTAGTTCTGTTTCGGTGATTATGAATGCTTTGCGTTTGCGTAATACAAAACTTTAGAGTTAATACTCTATAAGTTAAGTCACGATGCTGATTTTTTCGAAGGAGGGTTTATGTGGCTGTTATGGTTGTTATTGATTGTGGTTGGCTTATATATTGTAAAGGGCATGGTGGCGGGTAAAAGTAATCAGCTGAATAATGGATCTGCAGATTATCAGCAAAATGAAACGGATCTGAGCATAATAAAGAAACGCCTCGCTTCGGGTGAAATAGACGAAGATGAATATAATCGCTTACGCCAAATACTGGATGAATAGAGCCTGAAGCAGAAAGTGCTAATGAAATAATATTGTGCTACTTTATGAGGTAGCTGATTTGACTATTATTCATTAGAATGACTTATAGGAACAGATAACCTCAATTTATAGCGAAATTTGTGGATTCACTTAAAACTCCCGTTGGTCAGAATTTAAGCAACGAAAGTGCTATTGATTGGTCTATTAATGCAATATAAAAGCTAAACTATCAGTAACACTGAAATATGATGGAGAATAATAATGTGTAGTTCACCGAAGGGCGGAAGTACTAAGCCCATGTTAAGCAGTAATGTGGAAAGTTTAACAGGAGATATGTCATCTGCGGATTACAGTAACATGGTGCAGCGTGCGAATGAAAGTTATGAACGCCGTCAGGAAGAGCTAATAGAGTATCGAAAAAACCATAAAAATAAGTTGTCAAAAAATAGTCATAAGCAGTCAATGCCTTCAGTCTGGGAAAAATTTAAAGCTTTTTTCAGTCAAACAACGGCATCTCAGCCACTGGATAGCAAATAACATCAACTTTATTAACAAACTATCCCTGTTTTTCGAATATTAATGGTCTAATTCGTTGACTAAGGGTTCAAGCCGTATATAATCTTGTTAGCTAGAAAGTGCCTTGAATACTTATGCACACCACATTTCGAAGTTCCAACTGTAGTACTCCGTCCTGTTCTCATATGTAAACACTTCCAGCACAACCCGTCTCTAATGCAGTTTTTGTTATGAGACTTAATTACTTTTGAAAAAATAGGATAGAAAAATATGTCTACTACTACCGGTACTGTTAAATGGTTCAACGAATCTAAAGGTTTTGGTTTTATCGAGCAGGAAAACGGCCCTGACGTTTTTGCTCATTTCAGCGCGATTCAAGGTTCAGGTTTCAAAACTTTAACTGAAGGTCAAAAAGTTGAGTTCACTGTAACTCAAGGCCAGAAAGGTCCTCAAGCTGAGAACATCGTAGCGGTTTAATTTTAATTAAACGCTATTCATGCCCCACGGGGCATGAAGCAATAAAAAAGGCCAGCTCCGAGGAGTTGGCCTTTTTTATTGCTTAAGATTTAAAGCTTTCGCCTTAGAAAAAGGCGAACCGAAGGATATTTAACTCCTTCGGTTAAGTTTTGCTGCAATATTTACGACTGAGGCTTCTTGATAGTTTTACGCTTACCAATATTCTTCTTATCGCGTTTACGATTTTTAGATTTTTTCTTTTCGGTTTTAGCTTCGCGCTTCTCATCACCTGAAACTAGTCGAGAAATTTTCAACTGTTGCCCTGAAACCCAAACGGTTTTCAGTTCATTAAACACATCTTTTGGCATGCCAATCGGTAAATCAACCATGCTGTAATCATCGTAAATTTTTATGTGGCCGATATTTTTGCTATCCAATCCCGCTTCATTAGCAATGGCACCCACAATATTGCCCGGTTTTACATCGTGATTGTTACCAACTTCAATACGGTAGCTGGCCATATCTTCTGCGGGTGGGCGCTCTTTATTGCGATCACGTCCACGATCTTTTTTATCGTGTCGGTCACTGCGGCTCTGATCATTACGTCCATGGTCACGGCTGTCTGCACCATCACGTCCGCCGTCACGTCCACGATTACGTTCGCGATCGCGGCGAGATGGTTTTCTGTCGGATGAGCTACCGCTGTCTTTCCAGTTTTTATCCATTTTCTTTTGTGGTTTGTTCTGCAAAAGAAACGGTGACTGACCCTGTAATAAATGCGCCAGCGCTGCGGCAATATTTAATGCAGGGGTTTCGTTGTCGCGCTCATACTCTTCGATCATTTTATGAAACATGTCGAGCTTCTGGTTTTCCAGCGTATCGGTAATACGCTGTTTAAACTTTTCTATACGCTGTTCATTAATGATTTCGGTAGATGGCAGTTCCATCATCTCGATAGGTTTCTTAGTGGCGCGTTCAATGGCACTCAATAAACGTTTTTCGCGTGGAGCGACAAATAAAATCGCATCACCTTCACGACCTGCACGGCCGGTGCGGCCAATACGGTGAATGTAAGATTCAGTGTCGTGGGGAATGTCGTAATTAATTACATGGCTAATGCGCGGTACATCTAAGCCACGAGCAGCAACATCGGTGGCGACTAAAATATCCAGCTTGCCATTTTTTAAATTTTGTATAGAACGCTCGCGTTGCTTTTGCTGAATATCGCCGTTAATGGCGGCAGCGAGATAGCCCCGCGCTTCGAGTTTGTCTGCCAGTTCGACGGTAGCATTTTTGGTGCGCACAAAAATAATTATCGCCTCAAATTCTTCGGCTTCTAAAATTCGCGTGAGTGCATCTAACTTATGCACGCCACTTACCGGCCAGAAACGCTGGCGAATGGTGCTGGCGGTGGCGGTTTTTTGTTTAATCGTAACCTGTTCTGGATTGGTTAAATATTTGGTTGCGATGCGGCGAATTTGTTGCGGCATGGTTGCCGAAAACAGTGCAATCTGACGTGTATCTGGGGTTTGTTCGAGTACCCATTCCACATCATCAATAAAGCCCATGCGTAGCATTTCGTCTGCTTCATCTAAAACCAGCGCTTTTAAATTCTCTAACTTTAAAGTGCCACGACGCATGTGGTCCATTACACGGCCTGGCGTACCGACAATTACATGCACGCCACGTTTTAGCGCACTAATCTGACCGCGAAAATCTTGACCGCCGTATACTGGCAATACATGAAATCCTTTCATGTGCTTGGCGTACTTTTGAAAGGCTTCGGCGACTTGAATCGCTAATTCACGGGTTGGCGCCAGCACTAATACGGAAGGATCTTTTTGTTTTATGTTGATATTCGAGATCAGTGGCAATGCAAAAGCCGCGGTTTTACCCGTGCCGGTTTGAGCCTGGCCAATAATATCTCTGCCATCCAGTAATAAAGGAATGGTTTCAGCTTGAATCGGAGAGGGGGTTTCATAACCCACTTCGTCGAGTGCTTTTAAAAGAGATTTGTGTAGCGCAAGTTCGCTAAATGAAGTTACCGTATCGGTCGTCATGGGGTGTTTTGCCTATATAATAGGGCGTGCTAACGGCGCACAGGCGCAATTTGCACTGAGTTATGAGCATAGTCCACTTTTGGTACTCGGGTTACCTGGAATATGTTCACATAATATAAGACGACTAACAGGCGTGCTGACGTGAGTTCTATTCTAAGTACTGAATTAGTATTTTAGCACATTATTATCTAGCGTGTGGTTTGTAGTTTCACTGAAACCCATTAAACTGCCGGGCTGTTTAATTAAATATCAAAGAATAATCTAAATGAGTGAAGTTATGGAGTGCGACTACCGAAAGCCGCAACGCTTAAGCTACGTAGAAGATGAGCGGCGCCTGCTCTGGCTAAGCACATTATTAGACGCCTATTCTATTATCGATAAAGGTGTGAATGCGGCGATTGAGCGGGAATCAAAAAAAGGCCGGGAATTAGCCTGTGCGAAAGGCTGTAGCAGTTGCTGCGCCAGTCATCAGGATATTCCTGTCTATCCGCTGGAATTGATGGGTATGAGCTGGTATGTCATCGAAAAACTGCAACCGCCGCTGCGTGAGCAATTAAAAAAACAATTGTCGAATCTGGATGAAATTAACACCTGTCCGTTTTTACTGGATGGCGCTTGCAGCATTCATCCAATGCGCCCGGCGGCCTGTCGGCAATTTAATGTTTTAGATACCCCCTGTGCCGTCGGTGAAGATGCATACCACACCCGTAAGCAGGATGTGATGATGCCGATTCAGCATTATATCGATAATGCCTTTGATACCATGTTGCCGTTTTACGGCATCAAGAAAAAAGCTGAAAGGCGTAAAGCCATTAAGCAGGGAAAATTACATGCATTGGCTAAGGTGATGCGGGATTGTAATTGGCAGACATTGCCTGAAAAAATGGATAAGTTTTCTGTTTGAATTTTTAATGTTATTGCAATCCTATCCTAAATGGGTAATGACGCCAGCTTAACGAATCAGTTAAACTGTTTCAAAAATAATTAATGAATAGAGAATTGTTTTTTATGTTAGTAAATGGCAAATCAAAGTTATAAGTTTTAAACTCAAGGGGAATTATTAAATGTTAAAACTATCAAAGAAAAATATTATTCTAACAATTGCCGTTACGCTATTCGCTAATGCCGCATATTGTAAAGATATTAGTTATGACTATATTCAAGGTACATACTCATCGGTAACAATTGATTTGGGTGGTAGTGATTGGGATGGTGATGGTTATGGTGTGTCTGGATCATTTAGCATGAGTGATAATATTGCGTTATCGGCAAGTTATGGTGCAACAAACTATGACACGCTCAGTGATGGTTTTGATAGTCTCGGGTTGGATACAACCGATCTTGGCATAGGCATAATTGCCCATACAAAAATTTCACCGACTACTGATGTGTATGGTGGTATTGCGTTAATAAATTCTGAAGTAGAGTTTACAGGAAGCGTCATTAATGGAAGCGGAGATGATACGGGTAATGCATTGAGTGTTGGTGTGAGAAGTATGGTTTCTGATAAGTTTGAATTAAATGCCGCGGCTACAAGAGTTGATATATTTGACGAAACAGAAAATTCTTACTCTTTTGGAACACAGGTTTATGTTAATGAAACGCTATCGATAGGCATGGCTTATATCATCGGGGATGATGTTGATACGCTAGCTTTTAATCTGAGAGTAGATTTATAAATAATGCCAAAGCATTTTATATTGATGGTTATTCTCGAAAAATAATCCTTTCGTTTTTAAAACAAATTAATCTGCCGCTTTAAAATATTTTCCATGGAATCATCAAGCGCTGCCAAAATACTGTCAGCGACGGGTGTGAGTTGTTTTTCAATGTAGTGCTCATAGTCCAGCCTGGATGTTCTGTGCTCTAAAACTTCTGGCCCGTTAATGGTGATAATATATTCAATCCAGCCCTTGTGTTGATATCGAGAGGCTAGCCCCTGTTGTTTAAAAAGTATTTCGGCATTAATTGCGGCGCGCGCATGGGGCGGAATGTTTTTATGGTATTGGTCGAGCTTTTGGCGCAGGCGTTTTCGATAAATTAGTTGAGAATCTAATTCTCCATTGCTTAGTTGAGTTACGGTGTTGCGAATGAAGCCATCATAAGCTTCATTGTTAAATATTTTTGAATAAAGTGCTTGCTGAAAATCACGGGCGAGTTGAGTCCAATCAGTGCGTACATTTTCTAATCCTTTGAAAATTATTTTGTCTTCACCGTTTTCACTTACTACCCCCGCATAACGCTTTTTACTGCCTTTATCAGAGCCGCGTACTGTCGGCATAAAAAATCGTTTAAAATGAGTTTCGTATTCCATTTCTAAAAAAGATTCAATGTCGTAATCTTCGGCTAAATGATTTTTCCAGTATGCATTAATGGTGTTAATTAAATGTGTGCCAATGGCAGTGGCTTCAGTGTCGTGGGCTATTTTATTGAGTGAGACAAACACCGAATCCGTATCACCGTAAATTACATCGTAGCCTTCATTGTTAATTAACGTTACCGATTGTTTAATGATGTCGTGGCTGCGTTTAGTTATAGAACTGGTGAGCCTGGCATCGTGAATGCGGCAGCCGGGTGTACCGAGTACGCCATAAAATGAATTCATAATGATTTTAATGGCCTGTGATAGTGCCTTATTTTTTTCCGCTTTAGCCTGGTCGCGGGCCGCCCATAAGTCAGCAATAATGTCGGGTAGTATGTGTTCGTGTTTGGCAAAGCTGGCACCATCGTAACCGCTAATGGTTTCGTCATCACTGAGCTCTTTAGCGGCTATGCGCGCATAGGGGTCAACTTTAAATGTACGAATAATGCTGGGGTACAGGCTTTTATAGTCGAGCACCAGCACGCTATCAAATAAGCCTGGCTTTGAATCCATCACATAGCCGCCCGGTGCGGTGTTGCCATTGCCGTAGTCTCCAATATTGGGTGCGACAAAACCTTTGCGATGCAAACGAGGCAAATATAAGTTATCAAATGCAGCTACTGAGCCGCCGACTCTGTCCATTTCCAGCCCGGTTAAGCGTGCGCGTTCAATTGCAAAGTGAATCAGTTCTGCCTTGTCAAAAATATCCAGTACCAGTTGGCAGTCTTCCAAATTATATTTTGCCAGTGAAGACTTGTCTTCGTAAAACTGACGTTTAATCTCTTTAGCTTTATATAATGGGTCATGGTTGTTTTGCGACGTTATTAATTTCCCCCGATTTAATAATTCATGGGAAACATTGTCGAGTGAAAAACTTGAAAATGACCAGGTGGCACTTTTTAATGTGTCGATGCCATCAAGTACCACCCGTCCCGGGATATGCAAAAAATAATGATTATGCTCTGCATGGTGTTGGCGCCATTTTATGGGGGATTGCTGGCGCCCTAAATTTAATTTAATATTTAACTGATCCGCTTTTTTCTGTAAAAAACGAAAATCGAAGTTGATCACGTTCCAGCCGATGAAAATATCAGGATCAAGTTTATCAACCTGTTGAATGAAGGTGTTGAGTAACTCTTTCTCATGGCTAACCAGTTGCAGGTATCCGGCCTTATTTTCTATCTCATCGTGACCTATCATAATGACGTGCTTTATATCTTGAAAAATATATGCAATAGAAAATATGGCGTCCGTTTTATAGTCGGTCTCTATGTCAATTGACATAAGCTTAAAAGTTGGCTGATAGCTGCACGGTTTTATCGCGGGGTTAGTCAGTTGTAACTGGCTTTTCGGGTTATGTATGCTAACCGGTGCGGTAATAAACCGCTCGCTGAGAAAGCGTTCCGTTGGTCGAATGTCAGATTCAAAAACGTCTACGTGATTCTCTTGCAAGGTATCTTTGAAGCGGTAAAAATATTGCAATGAATGGCAATATACAGCGGCCATTAAATTATGTTTGAAGTCTTTTAATTCAATTTTTTTAATTTCCGCCGATGCCTGATTAATAAGAGATTGAGCTGTGTGTATGTCGGCCTGGCGTATAAAAAATATGGCATTTTGTGAATGAATGAAAACTTGCAAAGGGCCATTGTCGGTGCTGAACCAAAATTCTAGTTGAATACCCTGGTGGGTGTCCTGTGCCTGGCGAGTGAGTAAAAAAGCGTTAGTCATGATGCAAATAGTTAGTTGGGCTTAGGTGTAATGAATCTCGGTTTATTCAGCACTATTTTAATTCAGCTCGACTATTATCTATAGACATTCTTTTAAAGGAGTCGTATTGAGTGAAAATTAGCCCTTATTTAAAAGTACTGGCCGAAAAAGATGGTTCAGACCTTTATCTGTCAACCGGTGCATTACCCAGCGCTAAATTTAATGGAGTAATGACGCCGCTATCGAAAAAAGCAGCGCCGCCGGGTTGGGTGCGTTCGCTGGCGATGGAGGTTATGTCGCAGGAGCAGCAGGCGGAGTTTGAGACTAAGCCGGAAATGAATCTGGCGATTTCAGAAGCCGGTGTGGGGCGTTTTCGGGTGAATATTTTTAAGCAGCGAAATGAAGTGTCGATGGTGATTCGTTATATCAATGCGCAAATTCCGAACCTTGAAGACCTGGGTTTACCCGATGTGCTAAAAGAAGTGATTATGGCGAAGCGCGGCATTATTTTGTTTGTGGGTGGCACGGGTTCCGGTAAGTCAACTTCACTGGCGGCATTGATCGATCACCGTAATACGCACAGCAAAGGTCATATTATTACCATTGAAGACCCGATTGAGTATGTACATCAGCATAAAGGCTGCATCGTTAACCAGCGTGAGGTTGGGGTAGATACAGACAGCTTTGAAGATGCGCTGAAAAACACATTGCGCCAGGCGCCGGATGTGATTTTAATCGGTGAGGTGCGTGACCGGGAAACCATGGAGCATGCCTTGGCATTCGCAGAAACCGGTCATCTGGCAATATCGACTTTACATGCGAATAATGCCAATCAGGCGTTAGATCGTATTATTAATTTTTTCCCTGAAGAGCGCCATGCGCAACTACTGCAGGATCTATCGTTAAATCTGCGAGCTTTTGTTTCCCAGCGGCTGATTCCAACCGTTGATAAAAAACGCTGTGCGGCGATAGAAATTCTGTTGAATTCACCGCGCGTGGAAGAGTTGATTAAGCGTGGTGAGGTGTCTGAAATTAAAGAGGTAATGGAAAAGTCTGAGCGTATGGGCATGTGTACGTTTGATAGTGCGTTACTGGCATTATATAAAAAAGGCAGAATTTCAATTGATGAAGCACTGAAAAATGCGGATTCTGAAAATAATTTACGCTTAAAAATAGAGCTGGGAGAAGATTTACCCGCGGGTGCAGCCCCCGCGGATAAAGAAAAAACCAGTGATACCTTTGGCGGTTTGTCATTAATGGAAAAAGAAAATCCAGAAGATGAGGTAGAGGAGGATGATAATCCGGGGCTGATACTGACAGCGTCAACAGATACCTTGCCTGACCTGCAATCAGCTGATAAGTAATGTCAGCTGCACCTTTTAGTATCTCGGTGCAATGCCCGTATTGCGGGGAGATGATTGAGGTGGTTATTGAGTATGCGGGTGAAAATCAGCAATATATTGAAGATTGTCAGGTGTGTTGTCAGCCGATTAACTTTCTAGTGACGGATGATGGTCTTCAGGATGTTCACGTGAGAGTATTCACAGATAATGATGTTTAATTCTACGGTGTTTTCTTGAATGCTGGCATAAGAAAAGCTACTTTCAGAGCTTAACTTAATGTAACACTTTAAGAAGTGACGGTAATCGTCTACACTAAGATGTAAACATAGAATAATTAAAAGAGGATTATCGGTGAATATTAAGCGAATGAATTTACGATTTATCTTAGCAGGCGTTTTTGGTGTGCTGTTTTCATTAACCGGTTGCTCATCTAATGAGCCGGCGCAATGGACCAAAAGTTCGTCGCCCTGGGAAAAGCCAAAGTCTAACCAGATCGTAACAGCGCCAGCTGCAGAAACCTATAAGGCGGATCTGGAAATGCCGGTGGAACCGGTTAGTACTACCAGCAGTGATGTTGAGTTAAGTTATCAGACTGAAGCAGTGGAAAGTTTTGCACCGGAAACAGAGCCTGCACTGGAGACAGAGCCGGAATTAGAGCCCATGACTTCGGCTGAAGGCTCAATTATGGACCAGCCTGCAGACTATTATACTATGCAGCTAATGGCATCAGTAGATATCGACCGGGTAATGAAATTTGCGGAACAGAATCAGCTATCCACTCAGTATGTTGTGGCGACAGAACGTGATGGTGTTATCTGGCATGTGTTATTACTGGATGTGTACCCAGATTATTCCAGTGCGGCGGCGGCCCGTGATGAAATTGCTCCCAGCCTGAAGAATGCGCCGTGGATTCGTAAAGTCGGCTCGGTACAAAAGTTGATTGCGCAGTAATCAGCTTTGTTAAAAGCTATTATGTGCGCCGTCGCATAAGGGTGCATTTTTAGTGCGCTTGCAACCGCAAAGCCCGACTTTCTTCTTTTTAGTTATGTTGAGCTCTAGCGGTGAAAAGTCTGAGCCTTTATGCGCGCCATCACAAAAAGGCTGGTTTTTTGATTTGCCACATGCGCACCACCAGTAAGTGCCGGGCTCAAGCTCTACGATATAAGGTTTTTTCTGAGGGCATTCAGGAGTGCTCATTACTATCGTCCTAATAAATGATGGAGTAAAAAGTGTAGTTCAATTAGCAATACAATCAATTTGCAACTGGCTATTAGCCGGGTTCATTGAGTATAAAAAGCACTCATTTGATATTGCAAAAATGTATTTTGAAAGGTGTTTATGCTATAAATTAAGTCTAATTATGAGAGAAAACAGGTATTTAACGTAAATATTTAATATAAATACTTTAGAATGTGCGATTAATGGGCTAGACTGATAATAATCGTAGATAAAATAACGTGATACAGGCTTGTGTTAAGAGCTTGTTTTAAGTATGGCTCTTAAGCTTCAGTTAGAGCGAATTAAACAAATGACAGAGGATAGAACATTGACTCTTTTAAGCAAACAAATATTACCCATTACACTCGTTCTTGCCGGTGGCGTTGCATTATCGGCCTGTTCGTCCAAACCATCTCCGTGGAGTGAGTCTTCATCTCCATGGGAAGCGCGCTCCGAACAGGCGGCCGAGCCGGAGCCTCTGGCGATAGATGAAATTGAGCCGGTTGTTATGCAGGAAGAAACAATTGAGCCTGCAGGCTTTAATCCGGCAGAAGAAAATTCAGACATGGTTCAATCCGAGTCAAGCTTTGAGGAGCCGCCTATGGATGAACCCATGGCTGAGCCGGAGCCGATAGTAGAAGAAGCGTCGGCAGTTGCTGTGGGCGGCGGTCTGGCGGCACAGCCAGCAAACATGTATGCAGTACAGGTTGTTGCATCCAGTTCAATGGATCAGCTTAACTTCTTTGCCAGCCAGAATCAGTTGTCAGATGAGTGGGTTGCAGAAACCGTTGTTGATGGCAGAACCTGGTTTGTCTTAATGTCTGGTGTGTATGCCACCAAAGATGAAGCTGAGCAGGCGTTAACAGGTTTGCAAGAGCTGGGTACTGACCCGTGGATTAGAACTGTGGGTTCTGTGCAGGCGGTAATGTCGCAGTAGCTTAATCGCTATTCAAACTTTAAAAAGCCTCTGGTATCTCTATTACCAGAGGCTTTTTTATGGGTGATGTGAATTCAGGATGTTCGCTTATGACGATTGATGGGTTATTTTTTAATAATTGTATCGGCATGTGAATAAGCCGGCGCACAACAGCAAAGAATTTTTAAGTCGCTCTCTCCTCTGTTCTCAATGCAATGTATGGTGCCCGGGGGAATGCAAATCGTGTCGCCTTTGTTTACTGTGAAAGCGTCATTGCCTAATTGCATCTCCCCTGTGCCCTGCAAAATAAAATAAAGCTCTTCGCTTTTTTCATGAAGGTGGCGTTGTGTTGTTTCGCCT
Organism: uncultured Thiotrichaceae bacterium; assembly: GCA_964531165.1. GTDB lineage: Bacteria > Pseudomonadota > Gammaproteobacteria > SZUA-229 > SZUA-229 > SZUA-229. The sequence goes on along the minus strand of CAZHEA010000032.1, from coordinate 3,275 downwards.
GGTCTTACAATGGCCTCCGCCAGGCTTTGTAATTGATTGCCATGTACATCCGGGTGCATTAACTCGCGAATTTCAGAGTCGTCCTGAGTGATATAAGGCTTAATGTTTTTGTAGTGGCTAATGATGGGCATGATGGGTTTTGCCACTGATGTAATTTTTAAATTCGCTGATGTCGGTTATAACGGGCAAACAGGATGTGCCTTCACATATATATGCGCAAATATCACCGACGGGTTTTTTGTCTGTTAATGATTCTGGGGGCGTAATTTCATTATTAATGGCGATACAGGTTAGTTGTGGAATATAGCAGTTAAACGTGACTTGTTGCCATTGGCTCAATAGCGGTTCTGTTCCGCGTAAAACAATAATCAAACCGGGTGCTAAATATAACTCTAAAGCATGTAATAAACTGCAATGGGTAATAGCCTGTTCGTTTAGTGATGAATGGGCGCAGCGAAGCGTTTTTTCGGCGGCATCTAAATATAGCGTGTTACCGCTGAGTAAACCCAGTTGTATTAATGCGCTGGCAGCAACGCCGTTGCCATTGGGCATAGCGTCATCAGAAAATGTTTTGCTGCGATATAAAAGCTTTTCGTGATCGTGGCTGGTAAAGAAAAAACCGCCATTCACTTTATCTTCAAATAAGTTAAGCAAGCTGTCGGCAATGTCTATAGCCCAGTTATAAAAGGTGTTGCTCCATTGTGATTGTAATAATTCCAGTAATGCCTGTAATAAATAAGCGTAGTCATCAAGATATGCGTTTAAGTGAGCTTTGCCGTCTTTATAGCTGGCGAGTAAACGCTGATCTTTCCATAATGATTTTAAAATGAAATCGGCAGCACGGCATGCAGATTCTATATAAGCGCGATTATGGCTGCGCCGACCGGCCTGTGACATGCCGCGAATCATTAGTGCGTTCCATGCACATAATATTTTGTCATCTCTGCCGGGTTGAGTGCGTTGTTTGCGTGAGATGCGTAATTTGTTTTTAGCTGATTTCAGTTGAATTTGAATATCGTGAAAATTTGTTTCAAGTTGCTCAGCTAAAACTTCGTCTGAAACTTTACTGTGCAAATGCCAGTGGCCTTCGAAGTTTGCGCTCTCTGATAAAGCATACTTTTGTTGAAAAATGCTGAATTCATCAGGACTGAGTAGAGTTTGAATTTGTGCTGGTGTCCACACATAGGTTTGGCCTTCCACTTTTTCGGTGTCCGCATCGAGGGCAGAGCAATAACCACCTTCGGTAGTTTGCATTTCATTGATTACCCATTTTGCTGTAGCATTTAAAGTTTGCTGGTAAAGCGGGTTGCGGGTAAGGGTGTATGCCTGCGCGTATAGGTTAAGTAGCAGGGCATTGTCATAAAGCATTTTTTCAAAATGCGGAATCATCCAGTAGTTGTCGGTGGAGTAACGAAAAAAACCGCCACCGATTTGGTCCTGAAAGCCACCGAGTGCCATTTTATCCAGTGTAAATATGGCTATGTGTAATGCGTGCAGATCGTTTTTGTTTTGTGATTTTAAAAACAGGTAATGGCGTAGGCAGCGCTCCAGCATATCCGGGTGTGGGAATTTAGGGGCGCTGCTAAAGCCACCGGTGGTTTTGTCGAAAGCGCCTGCGAGTTGTTTGCGGGCTAGATCAAGAGGTAATGAGTTGAGATTTGAATTGAATGGAATGTATGACGAGATATTGTTAAAGATGTTTTGAATCGAAATATTCTGTTGCTGTATTTCCACTTGCTTGTTTTTATAAGCATTCGCAACCATTTGTATGGTCTCAACAAAAGCCGGCATATTGTGGCGTGGCTTATCGGGGAAATAGGTGCCGGCAAAAAAAGGCATTTGATTATCCGGCAGTAAAAAAACGGTCAGTGGCCAACCGCCGGAGCGATTGGTGAGTAGGGAATGGGCGGACTGATAAATCTTATCTAAATCCGGGCGTTCTTCACGATCGACTTTTATGTTGATGAAAAGCTCGTTCATTACGCCGGCCGTTGCTTTGTCTTCAAATGACTCATGTGCCATCACATGACACCAGTGGCAGGCGGAGTAGCCTATTGACAGTAATATGGGCTTGTTCTGTGAACTGGCCAGAGCCAGAGATTGCGCATTCCATGGATACCAGTTAACTGGATTATTCGCGTGTTGAAGCAGGTAGGGGCTGGTTTCGTTGTTAAGCTTATTATCGGGATTGCTCATGTTTTAATTATTCGTGTTTTAGTTATCGGTTTCTGACTATACTGGTTAGCACTACGGGTTTGCTCTGGTGGTCGACTCTGGTGATCAGTACTAGTAACCAGCTCGGCGGAGTTAATTAAAATAAAGGTTATAATTTTTATCTTATTATGAGGCATAAACTAAAATTCTGGTTAAAAAAAATATTATCTTTTGTTGATGATGACATAAACTTTTATGCGGCGAGCCTGAGTTTTTATAGTGTGCTGTCTATTATCCCCATGCTTTGGGTGCTGTTTTTTATTCTTGATCAGATAGGTGTATTCGCGGATTACTACCAGTCGGTTAAAGATTTTCTGGCGGATAGTTTAATCCCTGTTCATGCAGAAACTGTAACCGGATATTTGCAGGGTTTTATGAATAACGCCGGACGCATGGGAAGTATGGGGCTGTTGTATATCGTCATAACATCTGTGATGTTTTATCGCAGTTATCAATATGTTGTGAATAAAATTTTTATGGTGCCGGGGCACAGTTTTTTGCATGGTGCAGCAACTTATCTGGTACTGGCATTTTTGATGCCTGCAGTACTGGGGGTGTCGTTTTATCTTTCAGGTTTATTGCAGGGGCTGTTTGGTGTGGATAAGTTAAACACCAGTGGGCTGGTGTTATTATCGTATCTGATGATATGGATGTTATTTTTTGTTCTCTTCAAAGTATCACCAAATATGTTGATAAGCATTCGAATTGCTTTAAAAGTGTCTTTTGTGGCATCGCTTATCTGGCATGTTCTCAAATGGTTGTTTGTGCAATATATGGTGGTAAATCAAACCTACAGTACATTATATGGCTCGTTTAGCGCGCTGCTGTTTTTGCTTATCTGGATATACCTGTCGTGGCTTTTATTGTTACATGGTTTAAAGGCCTGTTATTTGATGCACTGTCGCCATGGCCAGTATCGTTAATGGCTGTTTTTATTAGAATTCTGTGTATTATTTGAGCAATTTTTGAAGCGGTAATAATTATATTAAGAAATTATGAAATAGATGTTGACGCTAAAGTATAAGTCTGTAGAATGCGCCACCTCGTTAAGGCAAACGGGT
>CAZHEA010000031.1:0-33554 GCA_964531165.1 uncultured Thiotrichaceae bacterium | reverse complement strand
CTGCACGTATTGGTGCCATTTGTTATCTGGACGAAATTGTTGAAGCGCGTCAGGATACAACGGTTGTTATTCACCCATTAACCGATCACCGTCGCCAGTTACCGTTAGATAAAAAAGGTGAGCTGATTGATGCGCACCCAGATTTTCAGTTAGTTATTTCATATAACCCGGGTTACCAGAGTTTGATGAAAGATTTAAAGCAATCGACCAAGCAACGCTTTACCGGTCTGGATTTTGATTATCCGGATATGGCAACCGAGGCTGGCATTGTAGAAAAAGAAGCGGGTACGGATGCAGATACGGCTGCAAAATTAGTGAAAATTGCACACACGGCGCGTAACCTTAAAGGTCACGGTTTAGATGAAGGTATCTCAACTCGGTTACTGGTTTATGCTGCAACCTTAATGAGCAAAGGTATTGAAGCGAAAGCGGCCTGTCGTATGGCAATGGTGCGTCCGATTACAGATGATGCGGATATTCGTAGTACTTTAGATCATTCTATTGATAGTATTTTTGGTTAAAAAAAGCATATCACCACAGAGGACACGGAGGTCACAGAGGTTTTTATTGTGCTGCGCCGACGGCGCAGTAACCCGATAATGTTTTTCTCTGTATCCCCTGTGTCCTCTGTGGTAAAAAAAAGGTTTTAAAAATGCAAGAGTCTGACCTACAAGCCTACCGAAAAAAATTGAAATGCAACTTCGAACAAATTGAAGAGTGCTTTGAAGATTATACCGTTGATGCTTTACGTAACTTAAGTGAAGACGGTGTAGAAAAATACTTTAAAGGCGCTTCACTGGTTTGCATGATTGGTCGTGGCTGGGAGCCGGTGAGTATTTATCTGGAAGAAATGCCGAGCATTTCAAATAGTCTGGGTGAGTCTGCATTAGAACTGGTATCCCAGTCTGTCTGGAATATGTCACGCACACCAAATGGCAATTCTATTCCGCCATTTATGCAGTGCTTGCCTGAAGCGTCGCGTCGTTTAGGCTCGCTTGAGCAGATGGAAAATTTTCTTGAAATTATTTTTGATTTTATGGAAAGTACAACCGGTTCCATTCACGGGCATCACACTACATTTGCCAGCCCGGGTTTACCTGAGCTATTAAAACAGACTCCGTATCTTTTAAACCAACTGTCTCTGGACGGGTTAAAAAACTGGGTTGAGTACGGTGCAAGAAATTATAACAATCACCCGGAACGTCAGATAGATTATTTTAGTCTGCAATCAGCAGACAGCCGAGCCATGCTACAACGTGAACGTCACGGTACGTTGTTTATGGATAATCAGCGTCAGCTGGATATGTATCTGCGCAGCATGTGGGAAGATGAGTCTTTCTTTGTACCTTATTCAATGGGGTTTGATGATCTTCGCAAACCGGTGCCTTATTATGATAATTTAGGTATTCGGATTCCGGATGTTTATGACGATTTTGTCGGTGATGCGGGTACGGTGTCAGGTCTTGATCGTTATCGCGTTACCATTGCACACATCGCGGCTCATCGTCGTTGGAGTGATGTATTAATCGCCGATAACTTTAGTCCGTTTCAACGTATCGCCATTGAGCATTTAGAAGATTCCCGCGTTGAGTATTTAATGCTTAAAGAATATCCGGGGTTGCGTAAATATCTATTAGCTCTGCATCCCGCACCGATAGAAGGTGACTGCCATACGGAAAAAGAATCCTGTGTGCGCCATCGCCTGGCAATGCTGTCACGTTCTATTCTCGATGAAAATCATGGTTATACCAATGAGCATATTTTAGAATTTAGAAAACGTTTCTTTGATGTGGTTGAAAAAGATGGCGGTAATACAAAAGCCATGGTTGATATCGGTATTATCTTTACCACCCGCACGCGTTTGCAAAGTGATCAGTTACCGCATATTCGTTTCGAAAATACCGAAGTCGATTATCGGGATGATAATCGCCACATGTGGGTATTTATCGAAGAGAATGATGAAGCGGAAGATTACGAAAACAAGAAAAAAAGTAAATCGGATGAACTGGAAAACGAAGGTTTACCACCACGTCATTATCCTGAGTGGGATTACAATACCACGTCATTTAAACCGGACTGGGTAAGCCTGTACGAATCCATTCACCCATCGGCAAATGCATCTGATATTGATGCAATTTTAGATAAACATTCAGCACTGGCAAAACTGTTAAAACTGATACTTGATAAACTCAAACCACAACGATTTGTGCGCGTGCGTTATCAGGAAGAGGGCAGTGAGTTAGATCTGGATATTGCGATACGTTCTCTTATTGATTTCAAATGTGGTTCACAACCTGATCCGCGCATTAACATGAGCCATAAACACGATGGTCGTGACATTGCGGTAATGATTTTACTGGATTTATCGGCATCACTAAATGATAAACCCGATGGTTCTGATCAAACGATTTTACAGTTAAGTCAGGAAGCGGTTTCATTATTAGCCTGGACCATCGATCAGCTGGGTGATAAATATGCGATTGCCGGTTTCCACTCGGATACACGTCATAATGTTCGTTACTATCATATAAAAGGTTATAGTGAACATTTTGATGATACGGTAAAGGGCCGGCTTGCAGCAATGGATGCGGGTTACTCTACACGTATGGGTGCGGCTATTCGTCACGCCGGCCATTATCTGGAAGCGCAAACTGCTGAGAAAAAACTTCTGTTGATATTGACTGACGGTGAGCCAGCGGATATTGATGTTGAAGATTCGAAGTACCTGATTAGTGATACTAAAAAGGCGGTTGATGAGCTTTCATCACGAGGTATGAACAGTTACTGTATTAGTCTGGACAGAAAAGCTGATGACTATATACGGGATATTTTTGGTGCCGGTGGTTATACTATTATTGACCATGTTGAAAAGCTACCAGAGAAACTGCCATTATTATTTGCTTCACTTACATCATAAGAGATTACTATGAGTAACCTTGTTAAAGTCAGTGTTGTTTTTTGTTATAAAGGTGAAACGCTTTCGCCTTCTATAACCATTGAACTCGATGAGTATCTGCAAGTCAGTGAGACACTTCCTGATCTGTATCCTATTATTGCAAAAGCCAATAATCATGATCTGTATTCATATGAGTTTGAAATGATGCAGGCGCAGAGTATTGTTTTTAGCGAAGCCAGCGGAATGGTTGCTGAGTTTATAAAAGACGATCGGCTAGATATTGAGGCTTTTGTTCGCGCATGGAAAGATCAGCAATGCCTGGATGCACTGGAAAAAATTGCGGATGATGTTTTATCAGTAGATGATCTGGGAAGTAACCCTGAACTTAAACAGGCATTGTTAGAAGCTTATAAACTCGGTCGGGCAAGTTGTGTTAGTGAGCCTGCAGCAGTTGATCCGTTATTAGGATTTTAGTTTTTATGTAGTTAAAATGCATTCTAAATAAGCCATTATCGGATTAAATCTCAGCATCCGGTTTATAGCCTGCATCGCAGTTCCTCAGAAATTTCAGTAAAGGTCTAGCGGACAGGCTTTTCGCGAAATATTCGCAAAAACATCCATAACATTATCTGCTGGTACTATCTCAGAAACTTTCGCACAAAATATGGTTTTTGTGACTGCTTACAAGATCTCTTCGACATTTTGCATTATGATATAGCGCATAAAATGAAATAAAGCTGCAGGGAAGTTCGACCAGGAAGATGGATCTATTAAAGAATACAAATTCTCTATATGGAGGATATTTACTCCATTGGTATGAAATAAATCAGGTAATCGGCCGCGGTGGCTTTGGTATTACCTATTTAGCACATGATCAAAATCTTGATCGCAGTGTGGCTATTAAAGAATTCATGCCCGAAGATTTTGCTACTCGGGAGTCTGACAGTACTGTAAACCCGAAAACAGGCGAACATAAAACACTTTACGACTGGGGCTTAGAGCGGTTTATTTCTGAAGCGCGCATCCTCGCAAAATTCAATCATCCTAATATTGTACGGGTACTCAGTGTTTTTGAAGAAAACAATACCGCTTATATGGTAATGGAGTATGCGCAGGGTAAGGACTTGTCTGATATCTATAAGGCTTCCCCGAAATTTACCCAGGATCAGTTACTGGATACGTTTATTCCTATTCTCGATGGTCTGTCACTTGTACACAATGCGGGTTTTATTCATCGGGATATCAAGCCTGCCAATATTTATATCTGCGAAGATGATTCACCACTGCTGCTTGATTTCGGCTCAGCTCGTCAGTCGCTGGGGGGTAAAACCCGTGCACTGACCAGTTTGGTTACTTATGGTTACGCGCCCTATGAACAATACAGTGAGGGTACCGGTAAGCAGGGGCCGTGGACCGATATTTATTCACTGGGTGCGAGTATGTATTATGGCATCACCGGCAAAAAGCCGCAGGATGCGTTAGTACGAGGTGGTAGCTTTCTTGAAAAAGGCTTTGACCTCTATGAGCCGGTTTCTATTCTGGCGAAGGGGGATTATGCCGATAACTTTTTACTGGCGATTGATAATGCCTTAATGTTTAAGCTCAATGAGCGCCCGGCAAATGTATTGCAATGGGCGGATATGTTATTGGATAAAACTTCCGCCCCGGTTTTACCTGAATACATGACACGCTACGCAGAAAGTGATGAAACGGTTGTACGCCCCTGGCCGGTTATTGATACCGGCAGAAGTGCGGGGTTGTCTAGAATAATTCACAGTGGCCGACAGGGTTTAATTGATGCCAGTGGCCGGCGTAATTCAGTTCTCAATAACTTAGATGAGGAGGGTGTTAATACCCAGCGTGAACAGCAGGCATTGCGTGAGAGCTTGTCGAAAATTAATGATGTTGAAGAGCTGTCTGTAACCTCCAGCAGCAGAAAAACGAGTGTATTAGTGGCACTGCTAGTGCTGCTTATAACTGGCGCTGCTTTAATTTCCACAGGGTATTTAAATGGCATTAATGTAATGCCGGTGGCCGGTGTGGTTATTAAAAACACGCAGGAAAGTCAGCAATTGACAGTGGATCAGCTACAAAAAATACAGCTTGATGAATTACTCATTCGGGCACAGCAGGCAATGGATATTGGTGATTATACTGTTCCCGAAAAAAATAATGCTTATGATTTTTATCGACATGTATTAAAGCTGGATCCGCAAAACCGGAAGGCTAAACACGGTCTGGGCAATCTTGAAAAAGAGCTGCTTAACCGGGCCAGTGCTGCATATAGTGATAAGCAGCATAAGCAGGCGCAGAGCTATTTGAGGCAGTTAAAAAAGGTCAGCCCTAAATCAGCAGGTGCAGATTCATTACGTAAGCGACTAAATTCAGAGCGGAGTACAAGCAGGCAGATTAATAAATGGCTGGTACAGGCTGAGGCGCATTTAAAGAAGAATCGTTACACCCGTCCGCCAAATAATAATGCATATGAACTTTATCAAAAAATATTAAATCGTCAGCCCGTTAATAAGCAGGCACAGCAGGGCATAGAAAAGATTCGAGACTATTATAAAGTTTTATTTAAACGTCATATCTCGGTTTCACATTTGAAAATTGCCGGGCGGGATATCCGGGTTATGAAACGCATTGGTGTTGCATTCGCTGAAATCAGGCAGATGCAAGAAACATTAATAACCAAACAGAAGCAAATCGCAGCTGGAAAAAACATAAAAGTAATAGCCGTCGCTAAAAAGCTTACCATTGATAAGGTAAGTCAGAAAATATCACAGTTTAAAGCCGCTATTGAATTACGTCACAAAAGCCGGCTTAAGCAGATTAGTCGTTATAGCCCCAGGCGTGAGCATTTTGTGAAGCAGCTACTGGGGCAACATAAAAAAATAAATGTTGAAATATCCCGTTTAAAATTAATTCCGGCAACCAATAGTGCGCAGGCTTATGTTGAGTTAAAAAATTTAGTTGATACCAGAGGTAATGAGGTGGTGCCGACAGACTGGAGCCGGTTTGAAATTAGTTTGCGTTATAACAGTAAAAATGAATTAAAAGTTTTGTGGTAAATGTAATCTATAGCAATACTGCTGCATTTGTTTCTAGCCTGTTTCCTGTATCTTCAGTTGCCTGAAACTGTTTCTGATTATCAATATTGTAGGCATTAAAACTATAACTGAATTTCGACAAACCGGTGTCGGCAGATATCGGTGTTTATCGAATGTTTAATTGCAGATGATATCCCTACCGGTGAATGATAATGTTTACGTTAACGGGGCAGCTGTAATCGTTTAATCAGTTAATATTTCCCATAAGAATAACCGGTGATTAAAGCGCGCACAACAGGTTAAACTTCACTGCTTCCAGTAAATGAACGCGTGAAAATAGTGATACATATTGCCTTTAAAAATAAATATATCAATCTTGGTTCAGATTTCTATGCAACGGCGCAAGCAGCGGTGGCGGAAAGCCCCGTTTTGATTGCATTTAATCATCAGCTGGCTCATCAGCTTGCAATTGATACCGATAATATTAAAGCGGATGAAATCGCGTCGGTATTTTCCGGTAAACAGCTGCCACAGGGCGCTGAGCCATTGGCAATGGCCTATGCCGGGCATCAGTTTGGGCACTTTAATCCGCAATTAGGTGATGGACGAGCGTTGTTGCTGGGTGAGCTGGAATCGATTAAAGGTGAAAAGTTAAGTATACAATTGAAAGGTTCAGGACAAACCTTCTTTTCCCGTAATGGCGATGGTCGTGCCGCATTAGGGCCGGTGTTGCGTGAGTACTTACTTAGTGAAGCAATGCACCAGCTAGGCGTACCAACAACTCGTGCACTGGCCTGTGTGACGACGGGTGAGCAGGTTGCCCGTGAGCGTTTATTACCCGGTGGAGTCATCACCCGGGTTGCTGCAAGCTTTATTCGCGTCGGTTCGTTTCAGTATTTCTCCTATAAGAAAGATATACCATCAATCAAAAAGCTGGCAAATTATGTGATCGATACAAACTACCCTGCGTGTGCGGATGCTAAAAATCCTTATATCAAATTGTTACAGTTAGTTGTTGAGCGGCAGGCCGGATTAATTGCGAAATGGATGCAGTATGGTTTTATTCATGGGGTAATGAATACCGATAATATGTCAGTGGCAGGTGAGACTATTGACTATGGCCCCTGCGCGTTTATGGATGATTTTTCACATGATCGGGTGTATAGCTCAATCGATCGTGATGGCCGGTATGCGTATCATAATCAGCCTTCTATTGGCTTATGGAACTTAACCCGTTTAGCGGAGGCGTTGCTGCCTTTGTTTTCGCAGGATACGGATAGCAGTGTTGAAATAGCTCAGGATATTTTAAAAAGCTATATTCAACAGTACGAAGAAAACTGGTTGCAGGGCATGCGCAGTAAAATAGGTATATCAAAAGTAGATGCGGTTTCTGATCAACAGGATAAACAGTTGATTGATGACTTATTGAAATTAATGGAAGCTGGCAAAGCTGATTTCACACTAACATTTTACCGGCTTTCACAGCTCGATGCGGATGCAAACAAAAGCGATATCAACTTGCAGAAGTTGTTTGATAATAGCCAGGAGTTGAACATATGGCTGCAAAGCTGGCGCCAGCGTTTAGTTTTTGAAACGCGGGAAAATAATCAACGTCAAACTATGATGTTAAGCGTTAATCCGCTGTATATTCCCCGCAACCACCTGATCGAGGCGGCGATTCGTGCTGCCGAAGATGATAATAATTTTTCTGTTTTTGATGATTTACATGCGGTTTTGCAAACTCCATTTATGCAGCAGGATAATATGGAAAAATATATGCAACCGCCGGAGTTGGATGAGGTTGTCAGAGAAACTTTTTGTGGAACTTAATATGGCTGAATAAAATTCAGATAAACATGAATAATGTCACGTATAAGTTTTAATGAGTGAGGGTGTGGGTTTGCGTTATTTTTTCTAGTTCATTCATGCTTTAAGTTATGCTCTGGTCTGTGTGTTTAGTTTATCTCACATTAAACAGTGGCTAGAGTGAAATTAAACTGTGATCCCTGCTGAGGCTTGCTTTCTACCCAGATAGTCTGCTTGTGCAGCTCGATAATTTTTTTAACAATACATAAACCCAAACCCGCATGACCATCGGTACGCTCCGGTGTGTGTGCCTGATGAAAACGCTCAAATACCAGTGCCTGCTGGTCTAGTGGGATGCCCTGGCCGGTATCGATGACTTTAATCGTTAAGCTGCCATCAGCTGGTGCTGCAATATTTATTTTTATATGGCTATCCGCTTTACTGTAATAAATAGCATTATTGATTAAGTTGTCCAGTACGCGCTCGATTAAGCCCAGGTCGGCATATACCATCGGGTTTTGAGTTTCAGATGATATGCAGAGTTTAATGTTTTTATGCTGGGCTTTAATTTCAAATTTAGCAATGACATCATAGGCCAGCTCAAGTAGTGGGAAGCTTTCCATTGCCGGCTGGTGTTCACGGGCATCCAGTTTTGCCAGTTCAAATAAACCATCAATAAGATTTTGCAGGCTTTTGGCCTGTTTAACCGTTGTATTTAGGTACTTTAACTTGTCATCATCGGTTAGGGTTTCATGTTTTATTGTCAGGGTTTCAAGGTAGCCCTGAATAGATGCCAGAGGCGTGCGTAGATCATGGGAAATATTTGCAACCATTTCTCGGCGTAAATTATCCTGTTGTTTAAGGGCTGACCATTGTTGCTGGATGTGTTTTGTCATGTGTGCAACGTGTTTTTCCAGCTCACTTATTTCATCAGGAAAAATTAAACCGGATGTTTCAAATTTTAAATCATGCTCAGATGAAAAGTCGCTACCAACAAATTCGGCAACATTGGTCTGTAATGTTTTTATACGGATATTTATACGGTAAAAAATATAAAGACCCATTAAAAAGCCCAGTAACAAACTGCCGGCGAGGACAAAGCCGCCTAAATATATAATAGTGTTTTGTGACTGTGTATTAATGGCTTTTGTTAGCTCTTCACCCTGCAGTACAACATATAAATAGCCCTGAGGGTTTTTAGTGTCAGGAATCTGGGTGACAGAAAATGATTTTCTGGTTTCGTGTGAGCGCGGATCATCGCCGAGGATGTTTAGTTTGTCCGGGTTGTTTAAGCGTTTTTTTATGGGGTTTAAGTCTACGCTATTGCGTTTAACTTTTCCGGGTTCGGCAGAGTAGGCGAGTATATTCCCCTGCAAATCTAAATAGTATATTTCTATACTGGGGTTTATCGTCATGTATTGCATGAAGGTGTCTTTCATGGCTTTTTTGTCGATTTTTTTGTCATGTACAATTTTTTTATCATTCACCAAATTTTGAGCCAGATTGTGATTGATAAGCTGCTGGCTGGACTGGTTAATTTGTTGCAGCATATAGCTGGCAAAAATGGTGTATGAAAGTCCGACTGCCAGTAAAATCAGGCATAAGCCTGCTGCCAGTTTAAAATACAATGTATGTGTAAAGGGTGTTTTCATAAGTTCGTATATATTAATTCATTAAATGGATGGTTTTATTTAAGTTTTAAACGGCCGTCGCAATAAACTGGTAGCCGACACCCCATACGGTTTTTATGAACTGAGGTGTGCGCGGGTCGGTTTCCAGCTTGCCACGCAAACGATTTATATGCGAGTTAACCGTATGTTCATAGCCTTCATGCCCGTATCCCCACACCTTATCAAGTAGCTGCATGCGGTTAAAAACCTGCCCGGGATGACTTGCAAAATATAAAAGCAAATCAAACTCTTTAGCGGTGAGCTCCAGCTGCTGCTGATGTTTTATGACTTCACGTGTTTGCGTGTTAATACTTAAATCTGTGAACTGTAACTGTATGCTATCAGATGGTGTATTTTGCATGGCATCGTGTCGGCGAATTAATGCTTTAACCCTTGCCACCATTTCCATCAGGCTGAATGGTTTGGTTAGATAGTCATCGGCGCCAGATTCTAAACCCAGGACTCTATCCATTTCAGATGAGCGTGAAGTTAACATTAAAATAGGTGTATAAGCTTTGCTTGTATTACGAATTTTTTTGCAAATTTGTAAACCGTCCATGCCGGGAAGCATGATATCGAGAATAATCAAATCATATTGGTTTTGTTTGATGCTATTCCAGCCATCAATACCATCATAGAACACATGCACTTCTATACCGATATCACTCAGGTGTAATTTTACCAGATCAGAGATGTCCTTATTATCTTCAACAATAATGATTTTTTTATTTTTCATGATTATCCTGCAGCATAAAATTGTTTAACTATTCGTGTCACTATGCTGTGCCCTTGTTGTCCTTAGTGTTTATGTCATTGGTGTGTTGATTAAAAAACAATATCACGTTTTGAGAACGTGAAAATAGCAAGCCCCTATATTATTTTATTCGAATGCTTGTGTCGGAGACCCGGCGCCTTTAAAAGCTGTAAAATCACTGAATTCCCGACACCGGCATTCGGCAATGGCGAGAACCTCAAGTTAGCGGAGCACGGTTGTTGCTATATATAGAAGCAGGTAGCCATCTGACTGCTTATTGTGCCTGTAGGTTCATTTTCTGTTAGTTATCTGAAGCCTGGTCTGCAGCTGGGTTGATAGTATAGCTTCTCGTTGATCAGTGATCATGGATTATAGACTCATGGCGTGCATTATCGCGGGTATTTCGTCTGTATTGTGTACTGATTTGATGCTTTATAGTATGTGTTGACCTGTTATATAGGCTTAAATTATATAATACCAGTCTGTATGTATAGAGTTATCACGAAAGCTTAACATCTTGATCTTTATTTTATCGCAGTCAGATCTGCAATCACGTATACTGTCTGGAAAATTAAAGTGAATAAATATATGCTAGTGAATCTAAGGTTAAGGCAATTATTATTGCGTGTTGGGCTGATGTCTCTGATGGTGTTTATGTCATTGCCTGTGCATGCCCGCACTTATATAGCAGTGGCTCCGGCACAACTAAAAATCAAGACTGACTCAGGTTCAACCAAGCCTAAAGTTATGGATTATCGTTTAGGTTATGACATGGGTGTACATAAGCTTGAGCTGGCATATATGAAGAGTCAGAGTGATGATAATCTTAATGAGTTAGTTACTGACATACCTTCCGTTACATCATTGTTTTATCGTTATGACCCGGATCCGGGTAGTGGTATAAAAATGGAATTTATACTGGGTTATAGTCAGGTGGAAATAGAATCGACATATATTAACGTACCCACATTTACTGAAACATTTTCAGGCCTTAGTTACGGTATAGGGATAGAAGAGGCGCTGCAGAGTTTACCTCAGATGAAATTTAAAATTGACTTTATTCGCATGTATAAAGGCGACACACTTAAATTAGATTTGCTTTCTGTGGGGTTCCGTTATGAATTTTAAATCAACCTGTAATTTTTTAGTTTACGGTTTTTTTCTTTTGCTTACTGCATGTGGTGATTCTCAGGATGAAGCGCCACTGGTAGATTTATTTACGGCTGCCAGTCTGGATATTATTGCCATCGATTTTCCAGCGGCTGCCAATCAGGAAATTATTTCAGTAAATAGTTTTTTTGATTATAGTGTTGAAGGATTAAAATCTAACGGCATCGATAAGATACCGGTTACTAGTAGTGCTGTCTGGTCTTTATCGGCTGGTGCGTTGAGTAGCATTGACCAGAACGGTCGTCTTAGTGCAGGCAGCACGGCTGAAAATATTACTATTACAGCAGCGGTAGGGCATTTAAGTCAAACGTTTGATGTGAGAGTGTCGGCAGCAAAATTTGATCAGGTGATTATGCTTAATATCACACCGGTATCTATTGATATGTGTCAGGCTCAGCAGATTATTCCGATTGGTAATTATATTAATGATGATGGTTCAGCGGATGAGGAGCGTCCGGTAGATAGTAGTGTTCTTAATACCATTACCTGGCTTATTCGTAATGCAGATGATAATCTCGCATCGCAACGGGCGTTGATTAAAACCGAAGCTAATATCGTTTATTTGCAGGCACTACAATCCGCTGATGTCATTATTCAGGCGCGTGCGCCTTCAGTTAGTCAGGGCGGAACAATTATTACATCGGTAGATTTTGATCAACCTCTGAATGATACTTTAAATACGATAAAAATCTGCCTTAAAAGTGCCAGCGATTTAGCGACCTGTGATTTAACTAGCAATGATATTGTGGAAAATAATATCGTGTCATTAATGGCTGTGGGTAATTATCAGCAGTCGAATGGCAGTACGGCGGATATAAATATCAGTGAACTCAGCAAATGGGGAATCGATAATAATAGTAATGCTAGCATTGCACTTTCAGAAGATCGTCAGCAGCTGGATGTAACCGGTAAAATAAAAAATACAGTGGTTAATATTTCAGTGGCCTGTGGCAATGTTGAACAAACGATTCAGGATAGTGAACTAGTCGGTGGTGTAGTGTTAAGTATACCGGTGACCTGTGTTAACGGCAGTCTGGACTGTTTTCAAAAAACACAAACAATGAATGTGATAGCTGAAACAATCGATTCTCTTAGTGTCACCGTAAATGGTCAGGAGCTGGTTAGTAATACCGCACTTTTACTCAGTACTCGGCCGACTACCCTGGTATTTGAAGTGACAGCAAACTTGTCAGATGGATCCAGCAGAGTAGTAACGCAGGAGGCAACATATATTAATTCAAGTACTGATGTGGTTACTGAAATAGCGGCTAAGCCGGGAGAATATACCGTGCTGAGTACAGGAAATAATGTCGATATATCTATTTTGTTATCACCTAAAAGTTTTGTTGCTAAAGTAACACTGCCGAACTAGGTATGTTGCGACAATATATAACAGCCTTGCTATGCATTTTTATATTATTTATAGAAACATCAACCAGCTTTGCAGCACATCATTGCGAGCATATTAAATTACAGGTTCTGGGTGCCGGTGGCCCGGAAATTAATGATGGCCTGGCATCCAGTTCGTATCTTGTATGGATTAATAATATAGCGCGAATATTAGTTGATGCTGGAGGCGGCAGTAGTTATAACTTTGAAAAATCGACGGCTAACTTTAATGATTTACAAATTATTTTACTCAGTCATTTACATGTAGACCATTCTGCGGCAATACCGGTTTATCTTAAAGCCGGGTATTTTACCCGTCGTGATACAAGCCTGCCTTTACTGGGGCCGCAGGCCGGTGGTAATTTTCCATCTACTGAAAATTTTATTGGCGCTTTAATAGATGACAGGCAAGCCAGTGTGTATCCGTATTTATCGGATAATTTATATCAGCAGGTATCAACAGATTTTTTAATCGTTCCCCGTAGTATTTCTGCGGATGACACAATTTTTCATCAGAAGCTGACTGATGATTTAACCATTAAATCAATCATGGTGAAGCATGGTTCAATTCCTGCTCTGGCGTGGCGAGTTGAGTCTGGCTCTTGCTCTATTACATTTAGTGGTGATATGAATGGTTCGAGTGGCAATTTACAGAAATTAGCTTACCGTACAGATTTGCTGGTTGCACATAATGCAATACCTGAACATGCGTCGCCTATTGCTAAACGTTTGCATATGACACCAACTAAAATTGCTGAGATTGCCAGACAGGCACAGGTTAAAAAATTGTTGCTATCACACTTTATGTTAAGAACGATTAATAGAAAAACACAAACTAGAAAAATAATACGACAGCAATACGATGCGGAAATTATTGTGGCCAGAGAGTTAATGTTTGTGCCATTATGATCACGCTAATCAAGCTGTTTTTTCTCCTGATTTTGTAACCACAGAGTCATCTCCTGTACCGACTTTGGCCTGGCCAAAAAATACCCCTGTCCCTGTTTGCAATTAAGCGCATTTAAATATTGCAATTGTTCATCTGTTTCAATGCCTTCAGCAATAACGTTGAGCCCCAGTCCATGCGCCATCGAAATAATAGTTGATGCGATTTGTGCATCATCTTTGTCATCGGGAATACCGGTTATAAATGAACGATCAATTTTCAATGTATCAATTGGCAATTGTTTTAAATAGCTCAGGCTGGAATAACCGGTACCAAAATCATCGATAGATAAATTTATGCCTTTTTGAGTCAGTTTGTCCAGGGCATTTTTAACATCATCCGTGATATTTAAAAACATGCGTTCGGTTATCTCAAGTTCTAGTTGTTGCGCATTTAATCCGCTTTCCTGTAAGCTTTTTACTGTGCTTGCATAAAGCCTGTCGTGAGAAAAATGCTGAGCAGAAACATTAACGGCTAATTTAAGCTTATAGAGACCAGATTTCTGCCATGCACTAACCTGCTTGCAGGCAGAATGTATAACCCAGTCGCTTATTTCAACAATCAGCCCGGTTTCTTCTGCCAGTGGTATGAAATCATCGGGCATAATTAAGCCACGTTCCGGATCGTGCCAGCGGATTAGAGCTTCTACACCAATCGGAATTTTATCGTTCAAGTTAAATATAGGCTGATAGTAAAGCTGAAATTCTTTGCGCTCTAGTGCATGGCGTAGGCGGGTTTCCATACTCAGCCTTTGTTGTACCTGTTTAGTTAAATCTTCGTCATAAAACTGAAAGTTATTACCGCCTGATTTTTTAGCATGGTACATTGCAGCATCGGCATATTTTAATAAATTATCGCCGTGATTATCATCATTAGGGTACAGAGCTATTCCAATACAGACAGAGGAGTACACTTCTGTTGATTCAATTTCGATAGGTGCATTAAGGCACTTCAGCATTCGTTTGGCGACTACAGATACATAATTGATATCGTTAATGTCTTGTAAGATGGCAACAAACTCATCTCCACCAAAGCGGTTTATGCTATCTTCATTTCTCAAGCAGGACTGCAGTCGATTAGCGACATGTATAATTAACTGGTCACCCGCATTATGGCCGAGGCTATCATTAACGGTTTTAAAGCGGTCAATATCGATAAACAGTATTGCAATATTATTGTTGTTGCGTTGTGCACGGGTGATGGCCACTTTCATGTTTTCTAATAATGATACCCGGTTAGGAAGTTTAGTGAGCGAGTCATAATAGGCAAGCTCATCTAGTTTACGTTCCGCTTCGCGCCTTTCGTCTATCTCTGATTGTAATTCGTGTGTGCGTAGAGCTACCTGGCGACGAAGTAATATGGTTAGTGCAATCATGATAATGATAATGGTAAACAGGCTGCCAGCTAACCAGCTTATCCAGCGATATGACTGATGAGTGTCGGATTGATACATCCATTGTCGAATTGCTGAAAAATAGATTGAATTTTTATCCGCTTTAAATTTTGCAAGTAGCTGATCAATCGCATTGATAATGGATGCATTTTCAGGCCTGAGAGCCGAGTAGTGAATGGTGATTGGGTTAAAAATAATACTGGTTTCTATTAAGTTATATTTGTTCGCATTAAGTGCACCAAACAGTCGGTTAACAATGCCGGCATCAATCTCTTTATTTTGTACCGCCTGTAGAACATCTCTAAAGTTTTCATATTCGAAAATTTCAAAACTAAGTTCAAACTTTTGAGCTAGTTGAAGAAATGCTTTGAAATGAATGTTGTTTTTCATTACGCCTATGCGCTTATTATTCAGATCAAGTAATGATGCAATGTCTTCATTGTTACGTGTATATACCAGCCCCCAATTACTGATTATGGCATTTCGTGTAAATATATATTTTTCAGCGCGCTTTTTAGAATAAGCCATCATCGATATAATATCGATTTTATCTGTTTCAAAGTTTTTAAGGTGATCAGTATATGAGCCCTGCACGTATTTAATATGCCAGTTGTTTTCAAGGGCTATTTCTTCGAGTATGTCGATGGAAATTCCACGCCATTTATAGTTTTTATCTTTAAATGCAATGGGTGGATTGGGTAAGACGCCAACACGAACGGTTCTTACTGGTTGTTGTTCTGCGTCATTATCAGCAAATATAGAAGTGGTGGTAAAAAAAACCAGGAATAAAAGGAGTATAGAAAATAATATTTTAAAAAAATATTGTTGACGAATTTTATTGAAAGTCATATGAAAGAAACTCTTTGCTAAATTTAGATGTCTGAACACTTCTTAATGGTGCATTAATCTTGAAAATTAGTCTTGAATTCCATTTCAACTGGTTTTATTACTTGCCTCGGAGGTTATATATGTCTCATTTTTAGTTAAATAGTAATCGAGCATTTACTATACTAGTCTAATTCTAGTGCTTTATTCGAAAAAGAAAGTCATTTTAACGCCAGCCACTTCAAGTATGTCATTGTCCTGTAAAGGGTGGGCTTTTGAACCTATTTCCACGCTATTAACATGTGGGCGTTCGCCATTATCTCCACCATCAATATGAATTAAAAAATAACCTGTCGGGCGGCGTGTTATCGCGGCTACCTGTACACCCGGTTTTCCCAGTGTGGTGAGAACCTTGGTTAATATTAGCTCCTTACCGCTGTTTGCACCACTAACTAAACGAATTTTTGCCGTTTTCTGATTGGTGATTGCTGAATCTGAAGATGCAATTTCGGCTACAATTTTACCCACGGATTGATCTATTGCTTTGTTACCTTCGGTTTCCTGCATACCGGCAGCTGCGGTGTTAATAATCATGGTTTTTTCAAAACCATTTTCTGAGCCAGCATTTGCGTTGATGTATTTTATTTGATGCTTGCCTACTTTAATGACATCACCATCAGCCAGTACATTTTTTTTAATGGCTGAGCCGTTTAGATAGGTGCCATTAGTACTGTTTAGATCTTCAATAAACGAGTCATTATGAATGGTAAGTATCTGTGCGTGGTGTCCGCTGATGGCGAGACTATCGAGGTAGATATCATTGTCACTTTTACGGCCAATGGTCATGGTGTCTTTGTCGAGTGTAAGCTCACTTACTACTTCACCGTTGAAACTTATCTGTATAGTTGCCATTTTGCACCTTGCTCATTAATTCATTAATTTAAGAAAAAATATCTAAAAATTTAGTGTACCAGTTTGAGTTAGCGGGAAACTCTTTTTCTACTTTTGCCAGCATAACTGAAACATTATCTTTACCGCCGTGTTCCTTTGCCTGCTTAATTAATTCCTCTGTCATACGATTTTGATCATCACCATAATTTAACATGATATCTTCAATTAAATTATCATCAATCATATCGGTCAGGCCATCTGAACAAAGCAGGTAATGATCATCTTTTAATGCAATGTCTTCGAGTAAATCGACATCCACAGACGGGTTAACGCCTACTGCACGGGTCACCAGATTTTTATTGAGAGATTCATTGGCTTCTTTTTTAGTGTAAAAGCCACGATCAACCAGTTCCTGTAATAATGTATGGTCGCGGGTCATCTGCTCTAAAATGCGATCACGCATTCGATATAGTCTTGAGTCACCTACATGCGCAATAGTGATGCGGTTGTCATAAAGTAATAAAACGACAACCGTAGTACCCATGCCTTCATAATTTGAGTTTTCTTTTGAGGCATTATAAATTTTAGCGTTAGCATCTTTAATGGCTTTTTCTATTAACATGCTTTCCAGGCTATAACCGGTGCTCTCATCTATTTTACCGGTGGTAATCAATGGCAGGGCCTGATTTAAGTCCTGTGTAATAGAGTCGACAGCCATCGCACTGGCAACTTCACCGCCCTTGTGGCCACCCATGCCATCGGCGAGCACCAGCAATCCCAGCTCATCATTGTGGCCAATGCTGTCTTCATTGTGGTCACGTACCAGGCCTTCGTCAGTGATGCCGGTGATAATGATTTTTTCGTTAATGCTCATTTGATTTATTAGTTAGCCGTCTTCTTTTTTTGCGCAATAATTTGTAAACATTTACGCAGGTCATTCGCCATTTGAGCACCGCTTTGATAGCGCTTTTCTGGTTCTTTTATCAGGGCTCTATTGATAATGACTGACACACAGCGCGGAAGTTCCGGGCGTAAACTTTCCGGTTTAGGGTGTGCTTCATTGGCAATTTTATACATGAGTGTCGCCATCGATTCACCCTGAAAGGGTAGACGACCGGTCATTAACTGAAACATCATCACGCCCAGTGAAAATAGATCGGACTTACCATCGACCTTTTTGCCGGCTAATTGTTCGGGTGACATATAAGATGGGGTGCCTAGCACCATGCCGGTTTTGGTTTTGCTGGAGTCGGTAATGCGGGCAATTCCAAAGTCGGTTATTTTTAAGGTGTCGGACTTTAATTCATACATGATATTGGCGGGTTTAATATCCCGGTGCACCACATTGGCTTTGTGGGCATAATCCAGTGCTTCTGCACAGCGGCGGACAATATCGAGTACTTTAGTAATGGGTAGCAGATTATCGGCTTTACCATAGGGCACCATATCGCCGCCCTTTAAAAATTCCATCGCGATGTAGGCAAGATCGTGTTCTTCGCCGGCATCAAAAATAGTCACTATATTGGGGTGGCTAAGACGGCCCGCCGTTTCGGCTTCGCGGAAGAAGCGGTCTTTAACATCCTGTAATTCATCGGCTTCAAATTCCTGGGAAAGTGCCATGGTCTTAATCGCCACAACACGTGCGATTTTCGGATCTTTTCCTAAATACACGGCTCCCATTGCACCCTTGCCAAGTTCTTTTTCAACTTCATAACGCCCGAGCATAGGTTTTTCAACACCACCACCATCGAGTAATAATGTGCCGCCGGGCGAATTACTGTGGCCACCCAGAATAACGGTTTCTTCCATGGCTGTTGTACGGGTAATACGTTGCTTAATGTCGCGGAATTTCGGGTCGATATCTTTCATCACCTGATAAACCGAGCCGGCCTTATTGAACTGGCGCTTACGCTCGAAATCCAGTGCCAGATTATAAAGTAGCTCGAGGGATTCCGCTGATTTGGGTAACCGGCGGAATTTATCAAATGCGGCATCAAGTTGTCCCTGACCCTGCAGTGATAAGCCCAGCATACGGTTGGATTCTGCTGATTCTGCATCGAGTGCAAGTTTGCCTTTTTCGGCGGACAGAAAACGTTTAGTGGTGAGTAGCAGGTGTCCTGCTATCAGCAATAATGATGGATTTACCAGTTGTAGCCACAGACCTTTTTCGGTCATCAGGTAGTAATGTATGAAAAATAAGGTTACAAACAGCAGTACAGTGATCGTGGCAGCAATACCGGCTTTTATGCGTGGTAGCACCACTATAATATAGAGAGCAATCAGCAAAGTGGTGCCGGCAATAGCACCCATGCCCCAGTCCGGCTCAATAAAGAAATCTTCGTTCAGAATGCTGGAAACAGAATGGGCGAGGGTGAGTACCGGCGCCATATTGGAATTAATCGGCGTTACCATGGTGTCACCTACACCGACGGCGGTTGACCCGATGAGGACAATTTTACCCTTGTATTTTGATGCCGGGATTTTGCCTTGCAGAACGTCATAAAATGAATCTACGGAAAACGCGCTATTACCCGCAATGTCGTTATAAAAGAAGGTGTTCATTAGCAGGTTGGAGCTGGTTTTAATAGATAGATTGCCCAGCTCAATGCTATCTCCCAGATTGATGGTGATATCTTTGGGGGATAAGTTCAAACTCCGTAGTGCCAGTTGTAATGCAAGAGACGGGTACATCTGGTCGTAGTAATCTACCACCAGTGGTTCAGAGCGAATACTGCCATCGGTGTCCGGATAGGCCGCTAATGCACCAATACTATCTGCCTGAATGCCAAGTAACTCAATCGGATAAAATACATTGGCAATGCTTAGCGGGAGGTCGTTATCGGGGTTGTTAACCGGGTTGTTTTTAATATTGCTGAGTTTGTTGCGGGTAACGTAAACCGGTAGTTCTTCATCCGGGCGGCCATGTACGGCGCCAATACCCATGTGCATTGCCAGTACTACATTACCGGCTTCGGTCAGACTGTCAGCCAGCTTTTGATCGGTATTTAAATCGAATTCTGCAGCGATTAGTTTTTCGCCGAACAGTTGAATGTCTTTATCCAGCGCGACGCCGGGGTTGTCTATTTTAAGTAGCTGGCTATTGCTATAAAACGCTAATAAATCCTGAATATAACGCATTCCCGGATCTTTTTGCGGCTCTATAAAGAAGGTTGTCTGACCAATGACTTTGGCCCCGCCACGTTTGAGGATACGGTGCATTTCTGCGTGAATATTGCGAGGCCACGGCCAGCGACCGATATTGGCAATGCTGACATCGTCAATGGCGATGACAGCCACCTTATTGCTTGGAGAGCGTTCAGATGAGCGTACGCCAAAGTCATAAGCGGTACGCTCTAAATTATCGAACAGGCCCATATTGCTGATTGATATAATGATAATGCAAATGGCCAGACCGGCGAACCAGTCTTTTTTCCAGAACGCCTGTTTCATTTTTTATCCCAGATAAATTTTGGTAACCTGAACGTTGCCATAATTTATATGTATTCCCCCGATTATTATTATTTTATGTCAGACGCAGATGCGTAAGAACTGACCTCCATTGGTAGAATAGATCATAAACGCAAGTCTTGCCCTTCGCTAGTGAAAATTGTGACTTTTTTAATAAAATCACGATGTTGGGGTTTAACCTTAACGAATTAGTTGAACATGGGGCAAACCCCAGAGTGTCTAAATATTCATTTATAACCGGCTGATATTATAGGTAATTTGAAATGATTTTGAAAAAACAGCAGGTAGATTATTGAAAAGGACTCTAACCGGCTGTTGTTTTACATTATCAGGTACTCAGGTATTGTCTGAGTTTGAAGTGTCTTTTTTGCGCCCGGTGATCATGGCCTTAACCAGATTTTCACGATGAATCAGGCTGGAGACCAGTACGCCACCTATATGGATGAAGATCAGCAGCAGGGTAATGTTACTGGCGGCTTCGTGTATCTCTTCCCATACCTCTTCCCAGAATTCGTTACCCGAATCTTTTTCAGAGTCCTTGTGTTCTGCATATTCATGGTCATCCGCATAGGCACTACTTATCAGTTGTACCTGTTGGGGGTTATTTGCAAATGGCCCCAGGCCTTCTTCAAGGGCATATACCTGTAAACCGCTGAGAGTGGTGACAAACAGACTAATAATGAGTGCAATAACCATCCAGCCACCCGCCGGGTTGTGTCCTTTATAATGCTGTGGTTTTCTGCCTGTCAGGCTCTTAAGGTAGCTGATTACGGTTGTCTTTGAGGTTACAAAATCACTGAAGCGGGCGTGTTTGCTACCAATAAAACCCCAGATAAGACGAAAGCTGATCAGGCCTAATATGGTATAACCCGAATAAACATGAATAGCGCTCTCTTCATCACCGGTAAGGTAACTAATGCTAAAGGCGATGACCAGTGACCAGTGAAATATTCTTACCAGTGGATCCCATACGCGTGTTTCAGTATTCATAGCTTTTCCATTTATGTTGTTTGGCTTAATCACTAGTTTGTGGCATTTTGGTAAAAAGACCATCGGACATATGTCTTAAACGTGTATTCTTAGGGCTAATGTCCTATCCGTTATTGCTGGAGATCAAATTGATCCAAATTGAAAATAAAGATAAGTACTTACTGCTGGTGTTCTGCCTGATTATTGTTGCCAGTGTTATGGATATTGCGACGGATCTTAGTCATAGCATACCGTTGGATCATGTGATTAAAGAGGTTCTGTTGTTTGTGGTTTCTCTGGTTGCAGTACTCTGGTTAATTTTGGGCTTAAGGGCTCAACAGCGGGAAGTCAGTAATTTAAAGCAAGAGCTGGTTGAGGCCAAACAACAGTCGGTAGATTTGCAGCCAGAGGAATATGTAATTGAAGGCCGCAAAAGACTTAGCGATTTGATTAGCCAGCAATTTAAAGACTGGTTGCTTTCGCCGAGTGAGCAGGAAGTGGGGTTAATGTTACTCAAGGGACTTAGTCTGAAAGAAATTGCCGCGCTGCGGGAAACCCTGGAAAAAACCGTCAGGCAGCAGGCATCTTCCATATATAAAAAATCGGGTATTAACGGTCGGCATGCTTTTTCTGCCTGGTTTATTGAAGATATTCTGTAGTTGCCATTGCTAAGATATTGAATTGGTTAGTTAATGAACAGGCTTCGAAGTTGAAATTTTTGTTGGTTTTCTGTCAATCAAAATAGAAATTTGTCGAAAATATACTATTCTTATGTCTATCTGCATAAGATTGTATTTTAGTATCCTGTCTATTTTACAAAAGGAGCCAATGCTGGATAGACATCTATTCCTTGAATAACATTTAAAACGAATTATTAGCTAATAAAAATATGAAGAAGAATTTACCCGTCACCAATATTGAAAAAACCTTTTCCGATGATGTTAATATCCTTTCGACTACTGATTTAAAAGGCGCTATCACTTATATAAATAATGATTTTATTGATATTAGTGGTTTTGAAGAATCCGAGTTAATTGGCAATAATCATAATATAGTACGACACCCGGACATGCCGCCACAGGCCTTTCAGGACTTATGGGATACGATTAAAGCCGGTGATTCCTGGATGGGGATGGTTAAAAATCGTTGTAAAAATGGCGATTATTACTGGGTCAATGCATTTGTCACACCAATAGTTAAAGACGGCAAAATCGTTGAATATCAATCAATTCGCAGCAAAGCTAATGCGGATGAAATTAAACGCGCTGAAAATATTTATGCCCGTATCAATGCAGGGAAAACACCCGGCTGGTTAAAGCGTAATGCATTTAAGTTTTCATTCAAACTCGGTTTTACATTTTTGTTTATTTTGCTGAGTACCTTAGCTGTGCCTTTATACAGTCAGCAGATCAGTTTAACTACGGCTATATTGAGCCTGATACCCGGCGCCTTAATTGCACTCGTCTTTTTTATGCGTGAGGTCAGCCCGTTATGCGGAATTTTTACAAAAACCGAATCACTTTTTAAAAATCCACTGGCTCGTTATATCTTTAGTGGCCGTACCGATGAAGCCGGGCAGGTGATGCTGGTATTAAAATATCTGGAAAAGGAAACCGGTGGTATTATTGGGCGTATAGCTGATACTTCACGCATTATGGAAGAGCATTCGCAGGAGCTGTTAACGTCTATTGAACTAAATCATAGCAGTATAAATAATCAACATTCTGAAACTACATTAGTTGCAACTGCTATTACGCAAATGTCAGCCAGTATTCAGGAAGTCGCAAGCAATACTCAGTTGTCTGCTGACTCTGCCACTCAGGCCAGCACCGAAGTGAGTAATAGTAAGCAGGTGGTTAACCGCACGATGGATGCGATTCATACAATGGCGAAGGAAGTTGATCTGGCCAGCAATGTGATACAGCAGTTGAATGAAAACAGTGTAAGAATCAGTACGGTCGTTAAAGTGATTAGTGATATTGCAGAACAGACTAACTTGCTGGCTCTCAATGCGGCAATTGAGGCTGCACGGGCAGGAGAGCAGGGCCGTGGTTTTGCGGTGGTGGCGGATGAAGTGCGCACTCTGGCAAATCGGACTCATGAGTCTACCCGTGAAATTCAGGAAATGATTGAGCAATTACAGAGCGGCACGGCCAATGCGGTAGATGTTATGAAAACCAGTCAGTCGCAAGCAGGCACAAGTGTTGAAAGGGGGCAGGAAGCGGTTACTTCGCTGGATGCTATTTTTGATGCAGTGACCAATATTAATGATATGAGCTCACAGGTTGCCATTGCCGTTAATGAACAGAATGCGGTTACCCAGGAAATCAATCAGAGTATTGTAAATATTCAACAAACCTCTGAGATCAGTGTGGAGGGTATTATGACTAGTGAGAAAACGTCAACGGCTTTGTCCACTCAGGCGAGATTATTGAAAGAGCTGGCTGCGCAGTTCTGGAATAAGCGTCGGGGTTAAACCTGTAACTATGTCGGGAGTCGGCGTCATGCCCGTCAGATTCTATCAGCACACATTATTTATACTGGGCATGACTCCGACTCATTACGTTAAAGATATGCCCCAAAAGACGTGTAATAACACTATCTGAATAAACTCTCAGTCTAACGTCCCCATTATTCTTTGCTCTTTTAACATTTTTCACGAAAGCGATGCATTATCTTTCTGAATTTGAGGATGTGAAATCATTCACAAATGTTTAATCAGGGGTGGCATTTACTTGTTTTTTATAAAAATGGGAATATAATCCCAATTATACAGTTTTTAGATATGCAACTACCGACTCATCCGTTGAGTAATTGGTCTGAAAAATGGTCTGAAATATTTCAGCTGATTATTCAACGGATAGGTTGGTTAAATCGGTAAACCCAGGTACTGAGGAGTAATAACAATGAACAAGCAAAGTGTATTTCGTAAAACCCTTTTAGCCACGAGTATTGCGGTATTAACTGCCTGTGGAGGAAGCGGTAGCAGTACCCCAACGGCAGCTGATTCTAAAACCGTAGGTGTGATAACCGGTTTTGGCAGTATTTTTATTAATGGTGTTGAGTATGAAACTGATACCGCTAGCATTAATATCGATGGTGCTGCACTTCCTGAAACACAGCTAGGAGTGGGTGATGTTTGTGTGATTGAAGGTAGTGTTAATGCTGATGGTACAACGGGTACAGCGGTTTCTGTTAAGTGTGCTGATGAGCTGGAAGGTTATGTTTTAGATTTATCTAATTTGCTGGTCGATGGCACGGGTACGATTGACGTTATGGGGCAAACGGTTAGCGTTAATCTTGACACGGTATTTGAAGGAAATGGCGTAGACGTGCTAACCGTCAATGACCTGAGTGTGAATGATGTGATTGAAGTCAGTGGTTTTTCTGATGGTAATGGTGTTGTTCTGGCTACCCGGATTGAGACTAAGAGTGCCAGTGATGATGTAGAGGTTAAAGGTGTTATTAATAACCTGACTGATACAACATTTACGATTGGCTCACTGCTGGTGGATTATGTTTCTAACGCAAATGGTGTTGAGTTACCGGAAGTTGCACTTGCAGAAGGCTTATTTGTTGAAGTAAAAACAGAGCAAGCATTAGTTGATGATCAGACTGCAGGTTTAACGATGATTGCCAGCAAAGTCGAGATCGAAGAAGACGGTGATAAAGAAATTGATGGCGAAGAAGGCGATGAGATTAAAGTGCAGGGGGTAGTGTCTGAAGTTGATCTGGAAGCCGGTACGTTCCTGTTTAACGGCCAGCTTGTGGATATTGCATCACTGGATCTGGATGATGATTTTGATAGCTCTATGCTTGTGGATGGCATGATGCTGACAGTTGAAGGTTACATTGATGCTAACGGTGACTTCGTTATTAAAGAAATCGAAGAAGAGAAGGAAACCGAAGATGAGGTTAAAGGTACGGTAACAGCGGTAACAGCAACAACGCTTACAGTATCAGATAATGGCGTTGAAACAACTCTCACGGTTAATAATGATACCCGCATGATAGATGATATGGGTGATTCACCATCGCAATATTTCAGTCTGTCAGATGTGGTTGAAGGTGACATGGTTGAAGTTGAGTTCTATGTGGATGAAACCAGTGGTGAGAACATAGCAACCGAGCTGGAAAGAAAGGATGCAATGGAGACGGTTATGGGGCTAGAGCTAGCGGTTCCAGCTGATCCCGCTACTCCGGGCGCTGCGCAATAAGCCGTTAGCATGATTGGGTTGCTATAACCCAGGTGCCACCCATAGTAAAACTATGGGTGGCTTTTTAATTTTTAGTGGATTTGGTTATGTTTGACTTATTCGGCTTGAAACCTGACATTATGGGATTATAATCCCAGTCATGAGTGATACATTATTAGCACTGTTGGAAAAAACCGCGGGCAGAATTCTGCGTCCGCTGGTGCGAGTAATGCTGCGTAATGGAATCGCCTGCGGCAGCTTTGAAGAGATGCTGCGCAAAGCGTATGTGGATGAGGCGTTTATTCTTACAGCACAGGAAGGCAAGGCCACCATTTCTGCGGTGTCTGCCAAAACCGGCTTATCCCGCAAAGAAGTTAAACGCCTCTCAGAAATACAACCCCAAACAGCAACCGACACCGGACAGAAGTATAATCGCGCCATACGGGTGATCAGTGGCTGGATGAATGATGAGCGATTCAGTTCTGTCAATGGCATTGCCAGGGTGCTGGATATGGAGGGCGGTGACAAAGCCTTCTCTGCACTGGTGAAAGACTACAGTGGTGATATCCCGGTGCGCGCCATGTTTGATCTACTGGAAAAGTGTGGCTGTGTAGAAAAGCACGACGGTAAGGTGCATCTGGTCAGTCATGCTTATGTGCCGGGCAATGACCCGCAGGATATTATTAATATTTTAGGTGCAGATACGCACGAGCTGATGGAAACCATTATCTATAATATGGGCAGTGTCGCTGAAAAGCGTCGATATCAGCGTAAAGTTTCTACACACAAGTTGGCAAAGGGACATATCCCTGAATTTCAAAAATATGCCAGCCGACGTTCGCAGGCTTTATTAGAAGAACTGGATAGCTGGTTAAGTGAACATGAAACCCAGCATAAAGACAGTGGACAATATGTCAGTCTGGGTATTTATTATTATTTAGATCAATTGAATGCACAAAGCTCCATTGACAAGCATTCAGAACCGGAGGATGAAGCGTGAATATCCTGATTAAAAAATCCCACATAGCAATAGCGGCGTTGACCGCACTGATAGTGAGTGCCTGTGGTGTAGGTAACGATGTAGCCGGTATTGGTGGCAGTGGTTATATTTCAACCGGAACCATCACCAGCTTTGGTAGTGTTTTTGTTAATGGCGTGGAGTTTGAAACCACGGCCAGCACATTTGAAATAGAAGATGATGTGAGTCTTACTCAGACAGATTTACGGATTGGTATGGTGGTGGAAGTTACCGGCAGCATAAATGCGGATGGCATGACCGGTACGGCGACTCATATTAAGTATGGTGACGACCTTGAAGGTCCGGTGACGAGTATAAACGTTATCGATCTTCACACTATCCAGTTAAGTATTTTCGGTAATGCGGTGATGGTGTCAGAAGTCAGTACGACGTTTGAAAACACCACATTTGCCGAAATTGTTGTGGGGAATGTACTTGAGGTCAGTGGGTTTTATGACCAGAACAATGTGTTGCAGGCGAGTTACATTGAGTTCAAATCAGCCAGTTCAAATACCGCTAGTGTTTTTGAAGTTAAAGGCATGATCAGTGATTTAAATGCGAATGATTTTCTGATTCAGGGGATTGCTGTGAATGCAGACACGGCTGTTCTTGACGGTTTGCCCGATAATGGCCTGCAAAATGGACTGCTTGTTGAGGTCAAAGGTGTGCTGGTTAATAATATTATTGTTGCAACCAGTATAGACAGCGAAGACAGTTTTAGCGAAGGTGGCACAGTTGAGATTGAAGGCATTATTACACGTTATGTTGACGACAGTGACTTTGATGTAAATGAGCAGCGTGTTGATGCCAGCAGTGCGAGTTTATCGCCTGCAGGTTTGGTACTTGAAGAAGGCGTTAAAGTTGAAGCTGAAGGCCAGCTGGTTAATGGTGTATTTATTGCCAGCGCAGTAGAAGCCCGTGAAGGCAGTGCAAGTGTGAGCGCAAAAATCAGTGAAGTTTTTTTAGCCACTGATAGCTTTACTGTTGAGGTTTTAACGGATCAGTTAGTGACTGTGAAATTAACTACGGCAACCAGCGTAAAAGATGAAATGAGTACAGACGATGAATTAAAATTGTCTGTGTTTCTGGAAAATTTAAGTGCTGGCGATTTTGTTGTTGTGAAGGGCATTGAAAGTGCTAGTGACACAATAACGGCGACAGAAGTTAAACGTGAATCTGAACTGAAAGCTACTGAACTGCAGGGAATCGTTACTGATGAGTCAATAAATGACTTTACTGTGCTGGGTGTGGTTTTTCCGGTTGTTGCGGAGACGACCTATGATGATGCGGTAGATCTCGCCGGATTTCAGCAGTTAACCGAGCTGGGTGTTACGGTTATCAGTATTAGTGATAATCTCAGTACTGATGGCATTGCTGATGAAGTGGGAATTGAAGATTAGACTTTAAATTTCTGAGTTTATCGGATAAAAAGCCACGCTCATTGAGCGTGGCTTTTTATGGCTATCGTTTTTCTTTTCAGCAATTTTACTGATTTAAGAATGCCGCTTTTGAATAAGATACCATTAGTTAATATGTCAATGCGAATTCATTCGCACAGGGTTATGTAATAGCGCGAATGAATTCGCATCGACAAAAAATAAATTTGGTTAGCTATTCTTTATCTCTGTCTCAGTAATAAGTACCTGGGCCCGCGCATTAAATAATTAATGCATCCAGTAGTGGTGATTTTAAGCGACAGAACTTTTATTTATTATTGTTAATTTTTGCTATTAGCAAATACCCACAGAACCCCGATGCCCATTGAAACATAATTATTTTCTTCGACTAACGGGCTATCTTCAAATGTCGTGCCGCTTAAGTTCTGATAACGTAAAAAAGCAAAATAAATAAAGTTATTCTGACGCCAGTTCCCCATCAAATCAATGAAAGCACCACCGTAGCCCGCATCTGCTTTATATTCTGTGCGTTGTGGAGTAGAAAACTCTGCGGGTACATTATAGTAATACGCATTATATCTTTCAGAAGTGTAGCGCACCCCACCGCGCACCTGATAGGCCCAGCCTGATTTAAAGGGACGTAAGGTCTCATAGCTTAGTCGTGGTTCAAATACCCAGCCGGCATTTTCTGCAGAGCTTAAGTCTGTGGCTATGGCAACGCGCAGAGGCAATTCTAACCTGAATTCATGGGGCTGTTTCCGGCCACCGGAAAAAATGACTTCAAATGAGGGTCCGGCTTGCAGTACCGCATCTAAATCCGGCATACCTTCTCTGGCCTGACTATCTGAGCTGTTCACCGGCACGCCGAAAGCGCCACTGATATTAAGCCGGTAATCAGGTGATTCAAATAGGAAACCGCGTATGCCATCATCGACTTCAAAATTATCCGACTGAATGCGAAAGTAGGGAAATGGAATAATAAAATTGTCGGAATCGGCCGAGCCAGGATAAATAGCGGTGTTTAGCGAGGCGATGCCGGCCCCCATTTCCCAGAAGGTTTCACCGGCGAAGGCATGGCTGCAAAATAAACTGGCGAGAATAAGTAAGAGGTTTTTCATAATGCACTGTGGGGAGCTAAAAACATGCATATTAGCATCAATGTTTTATAACATCCCGTTTAATCACATTCTGTTTGGTTACTAAAAGGTATTAGCTATTTCAGTAATGGATTTTAGTGATTAGAAGTTCCAGCGGTAGCCGAGGGTAAAGAATAAATTATTGCTGCCCAGTGAAACTCCGCTATTGGTATCATCTGTTTGATCATAACCAATTTCAAAATCAAAGCGCACTTGATTTCGATAGATATAATCAGTTCTGATAATCATTCGTATTTTATGTTGCGAACGACTGCCGGCTGAATTTCGAAAATCATATTGCAGGCGAGGGTTGATGCGCCAGTCGCGGGTGATGGGCAGCCTGGAGTTTGCGATTAAAGAAACTGTATTTGACGGATCGGTATTGCTATAGCGTAATCCCAGAACACC
Source organism: uncultured Thiotrichaceae bacterium (assembly GCA_964531165.1). Lineage (GTDB taxonomy): Bacteria > Pseudomonadota > Gammaproteobacteria > SZUA-229 > SZUA-229 > SZUA-229. The sequence goes on along the minus strand of CAZHEA010000031.1, from coordinate 4,172 downwards.
GGTATCGCGATCAACCAGTAAATCATTGCCGACGAGTTGCATACTGACAAAATAATCGGGTCCGACTTCTTCGGTTGCGGGTACACCACCGGAAGCAGGAGTGCCATCAACTCGTGACAGAGTGATATCGGCAGTCGCCTGATAATTTAAATTCAAGCGTTGTGAGCCACCGCCGGTAATGGTCTGGCTATTAGATGTGCGGTCTTTTGCCAGTTGATAAATTTGCTCAATATTTAATCCCGGGTTTTGCTCCAGTAACTCTTCAAGGGTGGATTGCTGTTGACCAATTAAAGCATTACTGGTGGAGAGTATCGGTGCTTTGCGCATAAATGCATTGATAAAAACATTACGACCCTGATCAAAGCTTAAATTGCCATTAAACTGTAATATATTTACTTCATCATAAAGCAGGTCGTAATCAATCATGCCGAAAAAAGACTGACGGGCATTGTTGTAATAAACTTCTGTGCCTATACTATTTCGATCTTTGAAGCCGTTATATCGTTGATCAAAATAAAATATATTCATATTCCAGTTATTTAAAAATGTACCGGTTTCAAAGGTTAGTCCATAAAATGTTTTCTGGTCGTTAACGGTTGTTTTGTTTTCGACTTCTACCGGAAATCCTGCAAGTAGATTCAAGCGCACATCCGGTGTAAATTGATAGCCTGCAGAAATGCCATCAAAGCGGTTCAGTAAGCCTCCTATGCGTAAAGCCTGGCGTCCGATCTTTGCAGATGTACCGGTTTTTCTCGAACTTAATTCGTAAAAAGCTTCAATAAAACGAAACTCACCCTTACTGTTATCATTAATGAAATCATAAATGTGATCACTGGTGAACTGGTAACGGTGATCAAAATTATTGGTTCTATGGGTGGTTCTAACGTCAACAAAAGAAATGAGTTGCGAAAGTGTTTTTATTGATGCAGAACCATCAGTTTTGGCGGTGTTACTGCGATAAAACTGCGACAGGCTACCAAAGGTGGTGGTTTCATTTGTTTCCTTAGCACGACTCATCATCAGAATTTTATCTCTGGGGCCACTGGCGGCGGTCAATAATCCTGCAAGGCGTTGCCTAACTCTGACGCTACCCTTACTTTGTGGGTAGAGTTTCAGGTATTTTTCATAGATGGCCACCGCATGTGAATTCTGCCCCTTTCTCTGGCGTGCCAGTCCGAGCAATTCCAGTGCCTGGCTGGAGTATCTGTGCTGACCGGCATTAACCAGCGCTTTAAGATAACGAATTGCACTGGAATATTTTTTATTTTTTAAATCGCTACGTGCACGTTTCATTAAACTTTTGAGCTGCTTTTCTGAAAGTGATGAAGTGTTTTTATGAAGACTGCCTTTGAATGCCCGGGGTGCGGTGTAAATAATCGATTTACTGGCTTTAGCCGGTGTTTGTACTACCCAGGCGCCGGGATAAATCTTGCGTATTTTTATGAGTGACTGAGAGGCTTGTTTGCGGCTGTTATAAAAGCCCAGATTTAGCCTTTCCCAAATGCCATTTTTTATTTTAACCTGCTCCACGTAAAAACTGTGGCCGGAGAATATCTGACTTTTACTGAAGTTCCATTTTAAGTCTTTACCGGGAGAGGATGCGAGAACAATTGAGTAGGTTCTAGAGGCAGTGGCCCCTCTGACCGTGCCGGTTATTAATAAAGATAATAACAGACACATCAATATTCGCATATAAACACGTGATTTAAAAATACTTAAATGTAGCATAAATCTTTTTTCTTAAATTATGATTGAGGAGGTAGTTAAGCGTTGTTACCACTCACCACCACTGGCTCGATGCTCATTACTTTTAATGCCGTCTTTAAGATGACAACTGCCACTGCAGTCGCGAACTTCACTAATCGGCAGGAAGTTTCCATTCGGGCCTTTATGTTCATCTGCTTCATAGCTGTTTGCATGGCAGCCGGCACAATCTGGCCTATAACTGGCAAATGGCCAGGCAATGGTTTGATTGTTAGTGGAGTGGCAGTCAACACATTTGGTTGCGGTGCGATGGTCACCGGGGTAATCCGGTGAGTCATGACGGAACAGAGTGATCGGTGTCCAGCGTGCACTTGAATGGCAACGTTCACAATCCAGTGTGGTTACAAAGTGAGTTGAATTTTTACCGGTTGCAGTTGAGCCGTCGTGGCAATTCATACACAGGCCGGTAATGTTTTTATGATCAAACCTTGCACCACTCCAGGTGGTGGTGTTATGGCAGGTGTCGCACTCTGCCGTGGTTTGTATGTGGCCATTATTCTTACCGGTAGCGGTAATGCCGTTATGGCAACTTGCACAACCACCGGTGACTGAGGAATGATCAAAACCCGCACCTAACCAGGTGTTGGTGGTATGGCAGCTATCGCATTCGGCCGTGGTTTGTAAATGCTTACTGTGTTTACCGGTTGCAGTTGAGCCATTGTGGCAACTGCTACAGGCACCGGTAATGTTACTGTGATCAAATAATGCATTGTTCCAGGAAGCCGTGTTATGACAATCATCGCATTGACCGGCAGTAACAATATGTTGCGGATGCTTTCCCACTGCCGTACTACCATTGTGACAGGCGTTGCAGGTGCCGAGAACTTCTGCATGATCAACCCGGCCGACCCGGCCAAAGGTAATAGTGTTGTGACAGCTATCGCACTGGCGGGTCGACTGAATATGTGATGCGGATGTTCCGCTTGCAATGATATTGTTGTGACAGTCCTGACAGCTGCCGTTAATGTCACCGTGGTCAAAGCGTGCACCTTTCCATGAGCTGTCGGTATGGCAGTCATCGCAGACATCACTGCTGGTAAAATGTTGTGGGTGCTTGCCAGGCGCGCGACTTTCGTTGTGACACAGATTGCAACTTAGTGGTGTGCCTTTAAACTGGCCGGAAAGGTGACAACTCGAACAGTCTATAAAAGTATGTTGACCGGTTAACGGGAAGCCGGTTGCAAAATGATCAAATGAAGATCCCGGTGCGGCCTGTAATGCGGGGAGCAAAAAAATACAACCGGTGATAAATAAAAGTTGTATGAAAATGAGTTGCATGCGTTTAAACGTAAACGCTAATTTTATTGAAGTCAAAGTAGTCATTGTTATCTCCATTAGCGTTGAATGTTGATATCTTTAAAACTACGGGTGCTATGGCATTCACCGCACTTGCGGCCAAATGACCGGTTGTGAATGTCTTCGCTACGGTGACAACTGATACAGTCTTTAGATGCTTTTAATTTGCCACGTGATTTACTTCGATGGCAGTTGTAGCACCCTAGCTTTTTATGGGCACCATCGATTTTAAAACGGCTTGCCTTGTTGTGGTCAAATAACCAGGTAGACCAGGAGTTGGGGTTATGGCAGGTGTGGCAGTCCGTGCCGAGCTTAGTCTTGTGCACATCATCATCGGCATGACAAACATTACAGACTGATTCTGTTTTCGCATATTCATTGGTTAAATGGCATTCTTCGCACTGCGTTGTTGCATGCATGCCGATTAAAGGAAAATGGGTGAGGTCGTGATCAAAAGAAACACCATTTTTCCAGCCTTTATCATTGTGACAGCTGGCGCAATTTTTTCCCTGTTTACCTTTATGAACGTCGTTTTTACGATGGCATGAGTAACATTGTTTTTTGACTTTGTTTTTATAAAGATCGCCTTGATGACATTTGTTACAGGCCGTTTTTTTGTGTTTTCCTGATAGTGAAAACTTAGTTTTTTTATTGTGGTTAAAAGTGATTTTTGACCACGCTGATGATACATGACAGGTTTGACATTTTTTCCCATAACGGCGTTTATGCTGATCGTCGTTTTTATGGCAGCCGTAGCACTTTTTAGGAAGTTCTTTTTTTACATCCGTTGATGTATGGCAACTATTACAACTGGCTTTTTTGTGTTTTCCGTACAATGGAAAGTCGGTTTTTTTATTATGGTTAAACTTTATTTTATTCCATTTTTTGGTGTTATGGCATGAATGACATTTTTTCCCGAAGCTACCATTATGAGCGTCATTTATCTTGTGGCAACTGATGCAGGTTCTGGCGGTATCTTTATACTGATTGTTTATATGACAAACTGTACATCTGACTTTTTTATGCGCGCCTTTCAATGCGAATTTTGTTTTACTGTGATCAAATTTCGTTTTTTTCCAGCGCTTCTCATTGTGGCAGGTCTGGCACTTTTT